>NZ_LKHP01000006.1 GCF_001440545.1 Caloramator mitchellensis | reverse complement strand
GACTACGGAATAGAGCTTCAATTTACAAACTATAGGTAAGGTGGGGTAATGATGGTTCAATGTTGTTCAAAGGACGACATAATTAAGAGGTTAAGAAGGATAGAGGGCCAGGTTAAAGGAATTCAAAAGATGGTGGAATCCGACCAAAACTGTTCAGACATTTTAATTCAAATTGCAGCAGTCAGGGCAGCCATTAATAAAGTTGGAGGGCTTATACTAGAAAATTACTCAAAATCCTGTATCGCAAAGGCAGCTTCACAGGAAATGGACAATGAAAAGGAAATAAGTGAATTGATTGATGTTATCTTAAAGTTTATGAAGTAAGCTCTTGGGGGAATTTATTTATGGAATATGTTAATGGCTTAGATGCTGATTTAGATGATACTTTTAAAGCCTTTTGTGCTGGTTTTTCAGACTATATTATTAAGTTCAGTATATCAAAAGAGGATTTTATAAGTAGATTTTTTGGTCCAGAAGGAAATAGCTTAGAACTTACTTATGTTGCTTTAGATGATAAAAAACCGGTTGGAGTTATATTAGGCGGAATAAAGGAATTCGATGGTATAAAAACGCTAAGATGTGGTGCATTAGCAGTTCATCCCGAGTATAGAGGCAAGGGTATAAGTCAAAAACTATTTAACCTTCATAAAGAACAAGGTTTATTAAACGGATGTAAACAACTTTTTTTAGAAGTTATTGTTGGAAATGACAGGGCGATAAATTTTTATAAAAAGCATGGATATGAAAAGATATATGATATTTCTTATTTTAAATTAGAGGATATAACAAAAATTAAAGATTATAACAATACCTATGAATCATTAGTAAAAAGAATTAGTTTTGATGAATTTGAAGTTTTTTATAGACAAATTAAAGGTGTCCATGTAAATTGGCAAAACGATATTGATTACATAAAAAAATCCAGTAATAATATGTTTTATGGGACATATTTTGGAAAAGAAAACAAATTGATTGGAGTTTTGTGTATTAATAATTATGGTAAAGTTAGTTATATTTGGGTTGAAAAAGAAAATAGAAACAATGGTATTGCGTCATCTATGCTAAAGGCTGCTGTTAATGAACTGAATTTATCAAAAATATTTTTTAGTTTCCCTAATAATTGTTTGTTAGAGAATTTTGTTAAGAAAAAAGGTTTTACACGAGATAAGATTTCACAATATGAAATGTATTTAATAGTATGATTGCTTAGCCTCATTCTTGGTTAAAATATAAATGAAAACCATAGAATGAGGTTTGATTTTACCTTAATTCTAATGAATAAATATTTTCAATAATACATATAAAATGCAATTTTTTCTTGATTAATGTCGATTAAAAATTTATAATGAAATTAGAAAATTGCAAAAATTTTTGAAAGGATGTGTTCTAATGAGCCTTGAACATGTTAAAAGAATCGATTCAGAAGTATATGAATACATATTAAAGGAAATGGAAAGACAAGAAAACAAGATTGAGCTTATTGCATCAGAAAATTTTACAAGCAAAGCAGTTATGGAAGCACAGGGTTCACAACTTACAAATAAATACGCTGAAGGTTATCCAGGAAAAAGATACTACGGTGGATGCGAATATGTAGACGTTGTTGAAGATTTAGCAAGAGAAAGATTAAAGAAAATATTTGGAGCAGACCATGCTAACGTTCAGCCTCATTCAGGTTCACAGGCAAATATGGCAGTATACATGGCTGTTTTAGAGCCAGGAGACAAGGTTCTTGGAATGAATCTTTCCCATGGTGGTCATTTAACACATGGAAGTCCAGTAAATTTCTCAGGTAAATTATTTAAGTTTATATCATACGGAGTAAATGAAAATGGATTCATTGATTATGATGAATTAAGAAAGATGGCTATAGAAGAAAAGCCAAAAATGATAGTTTCAGGTGCAAGTGCTTACCCAAGAATAATTGACTTCAAGAAGATAAGAGAGATTTGCGATGAAGTTGGTGCATATATGATGGTCGATATGGCACATATTGCAGGATTAGTTGCAGCTGGACTTCATCCAAACCCAGTTGAATATGCAGATTTTGTTACAACTACAACTCACAAGACTTTAAGAGGACCAAGAGGTGGAGCAATACTTTGTAAGGAACAATATACAAAGCTTATCGACAAAACTATATTCCCAGGAATTCAGGGAGGCCCACTTGAACATGTTATAGCTGCTAAGGCTGTGTGCTTTAAGGAAGCCATGAGCGATGAATTTAAGGAATATCAAAAAAGAGTTGTAGAAAATGCTAAGGCTTTAGCAAATGCTCTAATGGACAGAGGATTTAACCTTGTTTCTGGTGGAACAGATAATCACCTTATGCTTGTTGATTTAAGAAACAAAAAAATTACAGGAAAGGACGCAGAGCACCTTCTTGATGAAATAGGAATAACAGTTAATAAGAATACAATACCATTTGACCCAGAGAGTCCATTTGTAACAAGTGGCATAAGAATAGGAACACCAGCTGTTACAACTAGAGGCTTCGGAAAAGAAGAAATGGTTGAAATAGCGGATATTATCAATTGGGTAATAGAAAACAGAGATGCAGACCTAACTCCAGCAAGAGAAAGGGTTAAGGCATTAGTTAGCAAATTTAAATTATATGCGTAATAAGGAGCCAGGAAACTGGCTCTTTTTTTAAAAACTATAATTTTCCATAGTATTTACATTTATTTTATGTTAAGATTGTTATAGTTATTTGTGGGGGTTAGGGATATGAGTAATCATAAAATTGTTGGATTTCTAAACAAGAAAATAATTGATATGTTAGGAATTGATATTAAAGAAGGGACAGAAATTATATTAGGTGAATCAAACATAGAACACATGAAAATAAAGCATCCTAATGATTATCAGAAATATGGTGACAAAATAATAGAAATTATCAATACTCCCACATATGTGTGTAAACATCCCAAAAAAGATTCGATTGAGTTTATTAAAGTCTTTATTAATGAAAATAATGATCACGTATTAGTTGCAGTTAGAGCTTCAGGAAAGGGAATATTATATGTTAGAACGTTATTTGTTATGAGTTTAGATAAGGTCGAAAAATACAAATCAAAAGGAGCATTTAAATATTATGATTAAATTATTATATTGAAATTATAAAATTATTAATATATAATAAAGTTAGAAAGCATAGAATAAATAAAGGAATATAGAGGGCGGAACAGGTAGCCGCCGCCACGCATACTTGCGGTTGGAGATGTAGATTACCACCTACCTATATTCCGGATCAAGTGCCACAGCTAGTTTGCTGTGGCATTAAGTTTAATAATGTTAAATTTGCAAATAATTTTTAATTATAAATGTTGGGGTGGTTTTATGTGTGATACTTTAGTTGCTTTGAAAAATTCTACTAAGAATGGTTCAGTGATTTTCGGAAAAAACAGCGACAGAGAAAAGGACGAGCCGCACGTTATAATCAGAGTCCCAAGGAAAAAACATGAAAAGGGTGAAAAGGTTAAATGCACCTATATTGAAATCCCTCAGACAGAAGAAACATATGATTGCATATTGTTTAAGCCTTCGTGGATGTATGGTGCTGAAATGGGGGTTAATGAGTTTGGAGTAGTGATAGGGAATGAAGCAGTTTTTACTAAAGAAAAGCAAGGACCTCCTGCTCTTTTGGGGATGGACATTCTAAGGCTTGCACTTGAGAGGAGCAAATCATCGCTTGAGGCAGTAGAGCATATAATTTACTGTATTAAAACTTATGGTCAAGGCGGCAAATGCGGATATACAAAGAATTTAAGGTATCATAATAGTTTTATAGTGGCAGACTTTAAAAGTGCATACAAGTTAGAAACTGCGGGGAAGGTTTGGGCGTTGAAGAAAATTGAAGACTATGACAGCATATCTAACACAATAAGCATCACCGATGATTATGATATGCTAAGCAGTGATGTTTTAGAAGAAGGTTTTGTTTACACAAAAATTCTTAACCGTAAAAATTTTGATTTTAAGGCTAGATATGAAAATAAAATAATTGCAAAAGTTGCTATGGGTGATTTTAGAAGAAACAGAACCAGATCCCTTTTAAAAGAGAAAAAAGGAGAGCTAACAGTTATTGATTTTATGAACATCTTAAGACATCATGAAAAGGACGGCTGTAATCCCTTCAACGGCTCTATGAGAAATGTATGTATGCACCAAAAAAGTATTATTTCAAGCGAAACAACAGGCAGTATGATTGTAGAATTGAAGGAAGGACAAATAAATATATGGGCGACAGGAACGTCGCTTCCATGTCTTTCGTCATATAAACCACTTTGGTTTGTAGATAGCGATGTATTTATTTATGAGCATGATTTAAATAAGGCCGTTGATTACTGGAAGATACAAAGAGAAATAATAAAAGAAGTTGAAGATGGAAAGAAAGATAAAAAGAAATACTTAGAAAAGATTGATGAATTTGAAAAGATGCTAATTAGTAAAGCATCTGAAGCAAAGACAGATGAAGACAAGAAGGAAATAATGAATTTTGCCTGGAGATAAAAGGTGTTTGTTTTTTAGCCCCATGAATGATTTCAAAGATGCCTTTTGAAAATCATTGCATGGGGCTCTTTAAATAACTAGTATATTAACGATTATCTTGGTTCTCGAAATATTAGTTATGATAGAATTTGAAAAAGTGCAACGATATATTTAATAATCTCGTCTAATAGGTGAAGGGAGGGTTAGAAGTGGCTGATCAGCAAAAAGATGCTCGAGCAAGCAGGATAGAAAGTTTGATTGATAAATACGGGGATGATGTTTTGAGAGTGTGCTATGTCTATACAAAGGATTATTCAGCGGCACAGGATTTGTTTCAGGAAGTATTTATCAAGGTTTATAATAAATTAGACAGCTTCAGGGGAGAATCCAATGAAAAAACATGGATTATCCAGATTGCTATAAATACGTGTAAGGATTATTTGAAAAGTGCATGGATAAAAAGAATTGTTTCGTTTGAATTTAACGAAGAAAATGAAGCTAGCTCAAATACTGAAAGAAGTGTTATAGAAAATATTGAGAAACAGGAGATAATGAAATCGGTGCTAAAATTATCTTCTAAATTAAGGGAAGTGATTTTGCTTTATTATTATTTTGGATATAGCAGCAGTGAAATAGCAAAGATAACAGGTGTTACAGAATCGGCAGTAAGAAGCAGGCTCATGCGTGCAAGGGAGGACCTTAAGCAATTTTTAGAAGAAGGAGGTCGCAGCATATGAATGAAGATAGGGAAAAAATAAATTTAAGCAGTTTAGATAGCATAAAGGTCACTTCTGAGTTAAAACATAAAACAATAGAAAGATGTAAGGGGAGGGGAGCAAGTATGATGAGTATATGGAAGATTCTTTCATCTAAGGCAGCAGTTGCATTTGCTCTTGTTTTAGCAGTAACCGTCAGCACAACTTCGATAATGATAAATAAATCTAAGACGGTTGGAAATTCAAATGACTATTCTATGGAGAGATTAAAAAGTAAAGAGCAGCTTGTAAGCATGCTTGACAAAGTATATAAAAATAATGGACCAGGAACAAGGGATTTATATTTAGGCGCTGAAATGGCAAAGACCGCAGCTGATTCAAATAGCCATTCTAAAACAAACGTCCAGGTTGAAGGGGTAGATGAGGCGGATATTATAAAAACAGATGGAAAGTATATATATTCTATTAATCAATACAAAAACGAGCTTTTGATTTTTAAGGCAAATGGCAGGGCTGAATTAGTTAAAAGGTTTAACCCAAAGGAGTTTTTAAATGGAAAAGAGGTTGCGGAATACAATAAAGACTACCAGAGGGAAATTTATGTAAGAGAAATGTTTATTTACGAAAAGGAAGATAAAAAATACCTTGTTGTTATGTCTTCGGTAAATAGATTTAAGCCAATAAATCAATCAACCGGTGGTCAAGAGATTCAACCTTTAACAAAGGATGCTAAGATAGGGATATTGCCCTACAGATATGGTATAGATACAACACTAGTTTCAATTATAGATATATCAGACCTAGAGGCGTTTAAGACTGTAAAGCAGTTTGAAGTTTCAGGAGGTTTAATGTCAAGCAGAGTAAATGGAAGTAAGCTTTATATGGTAACGAATAAATGGACTGACTTTTACTTCTATAAGCAGGAAAAGCAGGGAGATATTCTGCCATTCTATATTGAACATGGAGATAATTCATATAAATCAGAAATTAAGCCGGAAAATATAATGTATAACAAGAATAATGTTGATTCAAATTTTACTGTAATTGCTCAAATTAATCTTGATGAGCTAAAATTAAACACTCAGGCTATACTTGGAAATTTTGACAATATGTATATGTCAAAGGATAGTTTATATCTGACATCCTTAAGAGGAGAGGAAATAAAGGCCGATTCACAAAACGGCAATGACGCAGCAGTAGCTTATTATAAAAATAAGACTATAATTTATAAGTTCAATTTAAAGGATGAAGTTGAATATGTAGCACATGCTGCAGCAGATGGGTTTATAATAAATCAATTTTCAATGGATGAATATGACGGTTATTTTAGAGTTGCAACTACAGAAGATACGTATTCTGAAAAAATTATGCATACAACAAACAGTTTATATATATTCGATAAGAATATGAACATTACAGGAAGCATTAAGGATATAGCACCTGAGGAGAGAATCTATTCAACAAGATTTGTTGGTGATAAACTTTATATGGTAACATTCAAACAGGTCGACCCATTATTTGTGATTGACCTTAAGAATCCAAGACAACCAAAGATATTAGGTCTTTTAAAGATACCGGGATACAGCACCTACCTTCATCCATTAGATGATAAAAACTTGATAGGATTTGGGATGGATACAGGGAATTTAGGCGAAAGAGTTGTTAATAAGGGAATGAAGATAGCTCTGTTTGATATATCAGATATGGAAAATCCAAAGGAAAAGGCAAAATTAGAAATAGGGGGAAAAGGAACCTACTCAGAATCACTTTATAACCATAAGGCTTTAACAGTTTATGACAAATACAATCTTTATGCCTTTGACTTGTTTGAAACAAGGGATGATGATTCATATATGCCTTCCTTTAGAGGATTAGCACTTTTAAGGATACAAGAAAATGGGATAAAACTTTTAGGTAAGATATCACACGCAGACCTTGTTGAGAAAAATGAAAATGGAGACTATTATTTTATGGACTACGGTTACAGGGCAGTGTTTATTGAAAATTATATGTATGTTGTTTCTAATGTGGGAATAAGCGTAATGAATTTGGATGATATGAGCACGGTTCAAAGGGAAAAGATATAATTTAATAATGATTAAGGGGACAGCTCTATTAATAAGGCTGTCCCTAAAATATATTTAGGTTATTTTAGAAGTGATAAAACTGTTTATTTAAGAATCATTGCTCCAGATTTATTTAGAAATATCTCAATTTCACTATTGTTAAGATAAACTGTTCCAATGAAGCTGTGTTTTGAATTTTTACTTTTAACCGAATGAAAATCCGAACCTGCCGTATAAAATGAGAATCTTGTCAATGCAAGAGTTATAAAATAAAATGTTGTTCTTAAGTTAGTGTTTGAGTATTTAGCTTCAATACCGTCAAAGGGTAATTTAAGTATTTGATTAATGTTATTATTTGAAATTCTCATAGGATGAGCTAAAACAACTGATGCACCAAATGATTTTAATAAATTTATTCCTTCAAGAACAGATAATGCTCCTTCTTTAATTTCTATGTTTATAAAGTTTTCTAATATTTTTTTTGCTTTTTTATATCTATGCAATTTAATGAGATGTAATATTTCTTTAAATGTGTCATCCTGATACATATTATTTTTAAAGTAACCTAATAGATGAACGCTTTCATTATTAAATCTAGTTGAAAGTTCAACAGCTGGAATTACTGAGACATCGTATTTTTTACCTGCTTCTATTGCTTCTGATATCCCTGATGTCGTATTATGATCAGCAATTGCAATTACATCTAATCCATTTATTTTAGATAAAATAATTATTTCAGTAGGGCTATACTTACCGTCAGAAGCATTAGAATGAACATGAAAATCGCCTTTATTTAACATAATAAACCCCTAAAAATTGATTCTATAAATATTTCCTCCATATTTCATACAAGGCTGGTTTAATTTTTTTAACATCATCTAGAAACTGTTCTTTATACCCTAAATCAGATAAACCCGACAAAATTAAATAGGGAAATACAGTTCTTTTTTTTAGCGATTTTGCTGTATCAATAACTTTTGATTTTCCAGAGGGAGTCAATATTATATGAAATAATGCACTATCTAATCTTTTAAAACCAACATATTTCATTGCTTCATATATTTCTATAATCATTATGGAGATATTAATACTAAGGGGATTACAAGTCAAATATTTATCTAGTTCTGTCCCATTGATAAATTCACGTATAATAAAATTATCACCGTATGAATATAACCTTGGAAAGTGAGGATCTTTTTGTGCTATAATCAGGGATTTAACTTCATCATTACATGATTCTTTATTCTTAAAAATTTTTATGCACATATCTGAATTAATTTTGTAAACTTTACCTTGAGTTCCCTGACCAATTAATTGTAGATTATTAATATTTATACCTTCAAAGTATTTTATAGAAATCACCCTTGAAAGCTTTATTCATATTAATATATGTATAATAAAAATAAATTGTGAGGTGAAATTTTTATTTATAATACTTTCACCTGGTTATTAATTGAAAAATATAGTAAAATATTATTAAGAACAAGCATAGGGGTGTTGTTATGGGGGGGACAAGGTTTAAAAATCTGATAATAATTTCATTTGATGCGGTTTGTAAAGATGATTATGATTATTTAATCACTTTACCAAATTTCAGTGAGTTTTTGAAGGGGTCTAATAATACCTTTGATGTAGAGTCTGTTTATCCAACTCTTACTTATCCAGTTCATGTCAGTATGATGACAGGAAAACTTCCTAATGAGCATGGAGTTGTTAACAATACATTGATACAACCGAATAGAAGAAGACCAGACTGGTATTGGTATAGAAAATATGTAAAATCGGATACAATTTATGATGCAGCAAGAAGAAAGGGGCTTGTAACTGCAGCACTACTTTGGCCGGTTACAGCTAAAGCAGACATAAAATACCATATGCCTGAAATTTTTGCAAATCGTCCATGGCAAAATCAAATCACTATTTCATTATCTTCTGGAAGCTTGTTTTATCAAATAGACCTTGTAAGACGTTTTGGACATCTTTTCAATTCTTTTAACCAACCTGATTTAGACAACTTTGTTCTTGAATGTTCATTGTATACTATTAAAAAATATAAACCCAATTTGATGCTAATCCATTTTACAGATGCGGATACTCAAAAGCATAAATTTGGAGCAAAGTCTAAAGAGGCTTTGGAGGCATTGAAAAGGCATGATATTAGACTTTCAAAGATAAGACAGGCAATCGAGGATGCAGGCATATCAAAGGACACTGTATTGTGCATTCTTGGAGACCACGGTAGTTTAGATGTAGATAAGGAAATAAGACTAAATAAACTTTTTTCAGAACGGGGATTGATAAAGCAGGATAATAGAGGAAGGATAATAGATTATGATGCCTATTTAAAATCCTGCGATGGTTCGGCTTATGTTTATTTAAAAGAGGAAAATCAACGATTAAAAGATAGTGTGCTAAAAGTTATTGATGAGTTTAGCAGATATAATAGTGGAGCCATTGAAAGAGTATTTACAAAAGAAGATTCTAAAACGTTGGGGTTTGACAGTGGAGCCTTTTTAATGCTCGAAGCAGGGGATAAATACAGTTTTTCAAGTAAGAACTTTGGAGACTTGATTACGCAATCGAACTATAAAGCTGTTCATGGACAGCTTCCCTATAAACATAAAACGTTTTTTGCCTTAAGCAATAATGAATTTGATATGAAAAATATCAAGAAGATAACTGATTTTAGCAAAGTTTTTGAGTCTATACTTGGGATAAAATTACAAGGATAGGGGGATTTAATATGAAGCTTAATAAGACTGAAAAGAGTTGGGTGCTTTACGACTGGGCGAATTCTGCTTATTCTATGACTGTAACATCTACTATTTTACCTTTATATTTTAAGATGATTACCGATAATGCTGGTATAGAGAAGAACATATCAACTGCCTACTGGGGCTATGCAAATTCACTTGGAACATTGCTTCTTGCAATTTTAGCACCTATATTAGGAACTATTGCAGATTATAGGGGATATAAGAAAAGATTTTTCAGATTCTTTTTTATGATGGGAGTTTTGTCAACTGCCCTATTGGCAGTTCCAAAGGATGCTTGGCTGGCTCTTCTTGTCATATATTTTATAACTTTAATAGGATTTTCAGGAGCAAACATATTTTACGATGCCTTTTTAGTTGATGTAACTGACGAGGACAGAATGGACAGGGTATCGACTATGGGATATGCACTTGGATATATAGGAAGCACAATACCATTTATAATCTGCATTGCAATAATAATACTTGCACAATTTAATAAAATACCTTTGAATGTTGAGACAGCATCAAGAATTTCATTTATTATAACAGCTGTTTGGTGGGGAGTTTTTACAATTCCAATGCTTAAAAATGTTAAACAAATTCATTTTGTTGAGATAGAAAAAAATCCTGTTGTTTCAAGCTTTAGAAGGATTTATAAGACATTTAAAGAGATTAAAAAGCATAAAACAATATTTGTTTTTCTTATTGCCTACTTTTTCTATATCGATGGAGTAGATACAATAATTAAAATGGCTACAGCCTATGGTTCGGATCTTGGCATAAGCTCAACAAGCCTTCTTATAATACTGCTTGCAACTCAGTTTGTTGCTTTCCCCTTTGCAATACTTTATGGTAAGCTTGCAGAAAAATATACTGGTAAATTTATGTTGTTTGTTGCAATTGGAGTTTATGTTATAATTTGCATTTATGCATATTTTATAAAAACTGCTTTAGATTTTTGGATACTTGCAATGCTTGTTGGAACTTCACAGGGCGGAA
This sequence comes from Caloramator mitchellensis, assembly GCF_001440545.1. Taxonomy (NCBI): domain Bacteria; kingdom Bacillati; phylum Bacillota; class Clostridia; order Eubacteriales; family Clostridiaceae; genus Caloramator; species Caloramator mitchellensis. The sequence continues at coordinate 123,666 of NZ_LKHP01000006.1, read as the reverse complement.
TACAAGCCCTTAGCCGCTCATATTTTGGTAAGTTAGTTCCAAAGGAAAACTCTAACGAATTCTTTGGTTTTTATAATATTTTCGGAAAGTTTGCGGCTATTATGGGGCCTTTCTTAGTAGGAATTGTAGCCCAGTTAACAGGGAAGACAAACAATGGAGTTTTTAGCATAATAGTTCTATTTATAATTGGAGGATTTATGCTTGTAAAGGTTCCTGTAAATAGAACTGAGGATAGCTCCTTGAATATATGAATAAAAATGGAGCTGATTTTATGATTAATGAAATAATGTTAAAGTTTTATTTGCATAAAAGCATGTACTTGGAGGAGTAATAATGCTAAAAAGAAGTAGATTAATAATATTTTTTATTATTCTAATTATCATTGTTATGTTTGATTTAAGAATTACATTTCAAATTTCATATTACATTAACAATAATCTAAATGCAATTTTAACGGAATATAATAAAGGACTTTACGATTTTTTAAAAAGCAACGATGAAGATGATATTCTCTCTTCGATAAGGATAGCAGAACAGTTTGAGATTTCAAATCAAGAAATATTAATTAATCTTTCATTAACTAATCTTTTATTTAGAAAGCAAAATAAAAAATATATTGATTACATTAGAAATTTGCTGAATTATTCTAGGCAACTTTATGTATCTCCTAAAAATAATAATACATTAAATGAAATTTATAGTATTAATGAACAAATTATTAATCTATCATCAGATGTTAAAACAAAAGGAATATTAAAAACTTTAAGTATGCAAAAACAGATTATTACTCTTGTTGATAAGGCAAATTTTATAATGGCAGACTCTATAAGAAATTAAAAATCCCCAGAATTCTGGGGATTTTTAATGTTGTCTGGATCAAGTTATATAATACGTTGTTCGTTTTATTTGTGGTATAATAATATCAAAATAACTCGAGAGGTGATACTTATGGACGAAAAGCTTAATGCTGATATTATGGATAAATTAACCAAGGTATGCCTATGCAAAGGAATTCCAAGGTCTAGTATAAAGAAGGCGATTTTAGAAGGTGCTGATACTCTTGAAAAGGTTCAAAGAAAAACAGGAGCAGGTTCAGGAGGATGCGGTGGAAAAAGGTGCACTCCCAAGATACTCGAATTGTTAGAGCAGCATAACAATGGGGAGTGGTAATATGATTTGCGAGATTATTTCAATTGGAACAGAGCTTTTGATGGGGGATATTATAAATACTAATGCCCAATATATAGCTAATAGGTTAAAGGAGCTTGGAATATTTGTATATTATCAGACTGTAGTAGGCGATAATGAAGAAAGGCTTAAAAAGGCGTTTGAAATTGCTTATTCAAGAAGCGATATGGTTATAACAACTGGAGGACTTGGCCCTACTAAAGATGACTTATCAAAGGAAGTTGCTGCCAAATTTTTTGATAAAAGATTAGTTTTAGACCAAAATTCTCTTAATAAAATAGAAGCTTATTTTGCCAAAAGGAATCTGAAGTTAACAGAATCTAATAAAAAACAGGCATTTATTATTGAAGGTGGATTAGCACTTGTAAATGACTTTGGAACAGCACCAGGGATGTTCTATGAAGATAACAGTGGTAAAATATTGATTATGATGCCGGGACCTCCGAGGGAAATGGTTCCAATGTTTGAAAATCAAGTAGTTCCTCTATTGGAGCCTCTTTGTGAGGATAAACTTTTTTCAAGTGTAATAAGAATCTGTGGAATTGGAGAGAGCTTTGTTGAAGATAGGATAATTGATCTAATAGAAAATCAAACAAATCCTACAATTGCTCCTTATGTAAAAGAAGGAGAAGTTACATTAAGAATTACGGCAAGGGCAAAGGATGAAAAAGAAGCAGAAAAATTATTGTCACCTGTAAAGAATGAAATAAAAAACAGGCTTAAAGGTTTTGTATATGGGGAAGGGAATACAAGCCTTGAAGACGTTGTGGGTAAACTTTTAATTGAAAAGGGATTAAAACTTTCTATAGCGGAATCTTGCACAGGAGGGATGATAACATCAAGGTTAGTTAACTTTCCTGGAATTTCAGCTTCTTTGGTAGAAGGAGTTGTAACCTATAGCAATGAATCAAAGGTAAATAGGCTAAATGTAAGTGAAGAAACTTTAAAAAATTATGGAGCCGTTAGTAAAGAATGTGCTATGGAGATGGCAAAGGGTGTTGCTTTATCTTCAGGTGCTGATATAGGAATTTCAACTACAGGGATTGCAGGCCCTGCAGGTGGAACAGCAGAAAAACCTGTTGGGCTTGTGTATTTAGGTTTATATTACAACGGAATAACTAAGTGGAAGGAATTAAGACTCTCGGGAGATAGACATAGGATTAGAACGCTATCAACTGTGAATGCGCTTCATTGGCTTATAAATGAACTAAAGGGATTGGAGAGGGAATGATGAACTTTTACAAGGAACTATTAGAAATCATTCTAAAATATTCAGAAGAAGGAATTCACGTTATAGACAAAAGCGGAAACACAGTAATTTATAACAAGGCAATGGCAAATCTTGAGGGTATGAATGAAAATGAAGTTATAGGTAAAAACCTGCTTGAGATATTTCCAAGCTTAAATGAAACTTCGAGCACTCTTATTCATGCACTGAAAACAGGTGAGGCAATAGAAGACAGATACCAGACCTATCTAAATAAAAAGGGGTATCATATAACTTCTGTTAATACTACTCTTCCTATTATAATAAACGATGAAATAGTTGGTGCTGTTGAGATTTCAAAGGATTTTACAAAGGTTAAGGAGCTATATGATAAGATAATTAAACTTTCTAAGAATGAGGAAAAGATTGAAAAGAATGATGATGGATTGAATTTTAGAAATATAATTGGATATAGCCCTAAGTTTATTAAAGCTATAGAATATGCAAAAAAAGCATCAAATTCCTCATCAACGGTTTTGATTTATGGAGAAACTGGAACTGGTAAGGAAGTGTTTGCAAGGAGCATTCACAATGAAAGTCAAAGGAAGAATAAGCCCTTTATAGCAGTAAACTGCGCAGCTCTGCCGGAATCTCTTCTTGAGGGTATATTATTTGGAACTGTTAAGGGTGGTTTTACTGGTGCTGTAGATAGACCAGGGTTATTTGAACAGGCAAATGGAGGAACTCTTCTTTTAGACGAAATAAACTCTATGCCTACAAGCCTTCAGGCAAAACTATTAAGGGTTCTTCAGGAAAGCTATGTTAGAAGAATCGGCGGAGTTAAGGATATTCATATAGATGTTCGAATAATAGCGACAACAAATGAAGACCCCTACACAGCAATAGTTAATGGAAATTTCAGAAAGGACTTATACTACAGGTTAAGCGTAATAAACCTTACAATTCCGCCATTAAGAGAAAGAAAAGAGGATATACCACTTTTTGTAAACCATTTTATAAATAAATATAATTTAAGTCTTAATAAAAATGTAATTGATGTTTCAAAGGAAGTATATGATGCATTTATGTCCTATGATTGGCCGGGTAATGTGAGGGAGCTTAAGAATTATATAGAAGGGGCTATGAACATAGTTAATGAAAATATAATCAAAGCAGAGCATTTTGCTTCACAGGTTCAGGAAAATCTGTTTAAAAGACGGTTTGCTGGAAATGTTGCTTTGCCTAATATAGGGCTTGATGAATATCTAGAGGGAATAGAAAAGAAGATGATAATTAATGCTCTTGAAAATTCAGATTACAATATAACTAAGGCAGCAGAAATTCTAAAAATAAAAAGGCAGACTCTTCAACATAAAATGAAAAAATATAACATAAATATATAATGCTGAAAAATTGGCAGCCAGGTGCAAAAATATTTTCACCTGGCATTTTAAATTTTGTAAGGCGTGAAGTTGTTGAATTGTATATTTTTTGACAATAGCAAAATTTTTTGCACTAAATTTTATAATTTAAATATTTATTTGATGTTGAATAAATATTCAGTAAATTTCGAGTTTTTTAGCAAATTATTAATAATTTTTTTGTTTTCTGCTAATAAAAGTTGGCATGAATTTTGCTAATTAGATTAAATAGAAATTTTTTAAGGGGGTATTCACTATGGAAAAAGTAAAAGTTGTTATGTGGGGAATCGGTGCCATGGGAAGCGGAATGGCAAAGATGATTCTCGAAAAGGAAGGAATTGAAATTGTAGGTGCAATAATTGGAATGCCAGAAAAGGCAAATATGGATTTAGGAGATTACTTAGGAATCAACAAAAAGTTAGGAGTTTTAACTTCAACTGATGCAAAGGCAGTATTAGATTCAGTTAAGGCGGATGTTTGCATAATTGCAACTGATTCATTTGTAAAGAATGTATTCCCACAAATAAAGATGGCTGCAGAGCATAAAATGAACGTGATAACAATAGCAGAAGAAATGTCATATCCACATACTGTTGAACCAGAACTTGCAAAGGAAATGGACAAGATTGCAAAGGAAAATGGTGTTACTATTTTAGGAACTGGTGTAAATCCAGGATTTGTTCTAGATACATTGATAATAGTTCTATCAGCAGCATGCAGAAGTGTAAAGAAGGTAAAGGCAGCAAGAATTAATGACCTTTCACCATTTGGACCAACAGTTATGAGAACTCAAGGCGTTGGAACAACACCAGAGGAATTCGAAAAGGGAATTAAGGAAGGAACAATTGTTGGACACATTGGATTCCAGCAATCACTCCCAATGATTGCAGATGCACTTGGACTTGAAATAGATGAAGTTGTTGAAACAAGAGAACCAATCATTTCAAGTGTATACAGAGAAACACCTCATGTAAAGGTTGAACCAGGAATGGTTGCAGGATGCAAACATATTGCATACGGAAAGAAGAATGGGGAAGTTGTTATTACTTTGGAACATCCGCAACAAATTCATCCACACCTTGAAGGCGTTGATACTGGAGACTATATATGGATAGAAGGAGACCCAAATCTAAATCTTTCAATTAAGCCAGAAACTCCTGGTGGAATTGGAACAATGGCAGTTGCTGTTAACATGATTCCTCATGTAATAAATTCAGAACCAGGATTAAAATCAATGATTGATATGCCACTTCCACATGCATTAATGGCTGATATAAGAAAATATATAAAAAGGTGATAATATGATGAAGGCAAAAAAGGGTGATTGGGTTCAAATTCATGAGGAAGTTTTAAAGCCTCATGAAAGAACTGCAAATATTCCTGAAGATACAAAAAAAGTTCCGGTTGAAATGTGGGTTAAGGGATTTTTAAACCATGATGCTGAAATTGGTGATATTGTTGAAATTACTACCCTAACAGGTAGGGTGGTTAAGGGTGAGCTGGTTGAAGTTAACCCAACATATACCTATGGATTTGGAGAGTTTGTTCCTGAAGTATTACAAATTGGTATTAAGCTAAGGAACATATTGAAGGAAGGTGATGGCCGTGAGTAAGGATATGAGCTATCAGGCTGTCATGTCAAGAAGAAATGAAATAATGAAAAAGGCAGTGGGGCTTGATTATTCTGTTTTTGAAAAGGGCAGGATATCCTTCGACTATGAAAGGATGATGAGAGAAACCGGATATTCCCTACAGGAGATACAAAGCATACAAACAAGCGTTGGAGTTGGGAATACTCCGCTTATAGAATTAAAAAATCTTACAAAGCTTGCACGAAAACTAGCTCCTAAGGGAAATGGTGCCAGGATATTTGTTAAGGATGAATCATGTAATCCATCCGGAAGTTTTAAGGATAGAAGAGCATCGATATCCGTATACCATGCAGAAAAACATGGATATAAGGGCGTTGTAGCAGCTACAAGTGGAAATTACGGTGCTGCAGTAGCATCACAGGCTGCAATGAGAAACTTAAAGTCAATAATAGTTCAGGAGTGCTACGACTCAAGAAAAGTGGGACAACCTGAGATACTTGAAAAACAGAGAAAGTGTGAATGTTTAGGTTCTGAAGTTATTCAGCTTTCTGTTGGACCAGAACTTTTCTACATGTTCCTAAGGGTTCTTGAGGAAACTGGTTATTTCAATGCTTCGCTTTATTCACCATTTGGAATTGCTGGAGTTGAAACGCTGGGTTATGAAATAGCTATGCAGTGCAGAGAAAAAATAGGCAGGGACCCTGATGTTGTAATAGCAACTCATGCAGGCGGTGGAAATGTGACAGGAACTGCAAGAGGGCTTTTAAAGGCGGGAGCACTTGATACTAAAATATATGGTGCCAGCGTAGATTTATCAGGACTTCATATGGCATCGGATAAGGACTTTAACAGAAAATCCTTTACAACCGGCCATACTGGATTTGGTATACCATTTGCAACATGGCCTGATAGGTCGGATGTTCCAAGGAGTGCTGCAAGACCATTAAGGTATCTAGATAAATACTTCCTTGTAAAGCAGGGTGAAGTATTCTATATAACAGAGGCCCTTGCGCAGCTTGAAGGAATGGAAAGAGGACCTGCAGGAAATACTTCTCTTACAGCAGCTTTTGCCCTCTCGATGGAAATGGATGAAGACCAGGTAATTGTAGTTCAGGAAACTGAATATACAGGTGTAGGTAAGCATCATTTATCACAATTGAGCTTTGCAAGAAGCAACGGAATAGAAATAAAGTTTGGAAATCCAGACGAAGAAGTTGCAGGACAGTGCATAATTCTTCCTGAAAATCCAGCACTAATCAAGGCAAGGGAAGTTGACCTTAACAAACTAAGAAGGTCATACATTAAAAACTGCATTGAAAACACTAAAGTTGATGTAATTACTAATGAAGATGCAGAATTCTTAGCAGCTGATACAAAGACTGATTTAAATTTTGTAAAGGCTGCACTTGAGGAATTTGGGGTTAAAATTAATTAACCGACTAAATTTTATTTAATCAAGTAGCTTTAAGGAGTTTAATCGGTTCCATGATATGATTTTAAAGAGGCGCCTCTCATGAGCCTTAGTAACTCTTGCTTTTCGACTTTTCAAAAGACCGTAATTCTGCTCAGGACGAGCAGAGCCGAGCGGACTTCAAGGATGAAGTCTCGCGAGGGTAGGTCTTTTGAAAACAAAGAAAAGCTTAGAGTTTCTTGGCGCAATGAGTGAAGCCTCAAAAATCATATCATGGGGACTGGGAAAAATAAAAATAATGGAGGGGTAACATGGCAACTAAAAGACCAGATGATTTTGAAGTAAGAAGACAACATCTTAGAAATTTGTCAGATGAAGAATTAGAGCAGAGATTTTGGCAGCTCGCAGAGGAGATTGTAAAACCTCTTGTTGAACTTGCAAAGACACATACAACTCCAGCTGTTGAAAGATCAGTATTGTTAAGAATGGGATTCTCAAGCATTGAAGCAAAGGCAATTGTAGAAGGAGTTATGAATTTAGGGCTTCTTGGAAAGGGAGCAGGTAATGTTGTGTTCAGATTGGCAAAGAAGAGAAACATTCCTGTAAGAGAAGCTGGACTTTTATTAGTTGAAGGAAAAGCATGGGAAGAAGTTCCAGGACTATTCGAGGGAGGTGCTGCAAATGCTTGATAAGAATATAAAACTTGATATAGAAGAATTATTAAAGGACCTTGAAAGTTACAGACCAAAAAGAAGAGGCTGGCATTGGAGAGAAGAACAGGGTAAACAAGTATATGGCGAATTTGAATATCATCAAGCTTCAAAGCCTTTAAAGCAGAGCATTCCATTACCTGCATCAAAGAGTTTTGGTTATATCGACCCTCAGCCAGATTGTATTATAACTACTGAAATTGCATCTGGACGTTTTGAGGATGACATAAGAAGAATGAGAATGGCTGCATGGCATGGTGCAGACCATATAATGGTTATTAGAACTGCTGGACAGAGCCACTACGATGGACTTATTGAAGGAACACCAGAAGGTATAGGCGGGGTTCCAATATCAAGAAAACAGGTTAGAGCAACAAGAAAGGCTCTTGATTTAATAGAAGAGGAAGTAGGTAGACCAATAAACTTCCATTCATATGTTTCAGGAGTTGCAGGACCAGATATAGCTGTTATGTTTGCAGAGGAAGGAGTAAACGGTGCACACCAGGATCCGCAATACAATGTTCTATATAGAAATATAAACATGGTTAGATCCTTCGTTGATGCAGCTGTTGCTAAGAAAATAATGGCATTTGCAGATATGGTTCAAATAGACGGTGCGCATAATGCTAATGCAACTGCTATGAAGGCTTGGAAGGTTATGCCAGAACTTATGGTTCAGCATGCTTTAAACTGTGCTTATTCAAAGGCTGTTGGGATGAAGCCACAAAATATAGCACTTTCAACAGTTCCACCTACAGCACCGCCTACACCATGTTTAAGAATAGATCTTCCATATGCAGTAGCTCTTAGACAATTATTCAAGGACTATAAGATGAGAGCTCAAATGAATACAAAGTATATGGAAAGCGATACAAGAGAAGCAACTGTAACTCATGTTTTAAATCTATTGATTTCAAGATTGACAAGAGCAGACATTCAATCAACAATAACTCCAGACGAAGGAAGAAACGTTCCATGGCATTACTATAATATTCAAGCTATAAACACAGCAAAGCAGGCTCTTGTTGGAATGGATGGACTATTAGAATTAGTTGAACTTAAAAAGGATGGATACTTGCCTGAAAAGGTTAGAGAATTAAAGGAAAGAGCGGTTCTGTTCATGGAAGAAATACTTGAGGTTGGAGGATACTTCAAGGCTGTTGAGATGGGCTTCTTTGTTGATTCTGGTATGTATCCAGAAAGAAATGGAGACGGCATTGCAAGACAAATAGACGGTGGAATTGGCGTTGGAACAGTATTTGAAAGAGATAAGGATTACATGGCTCCAGTTTGCGAACACTTTGGATATAACAACTTGCCAGAGGGAATTGAAAAGCCATGTGACCTTATAGATGGCTGCACATTCCATAAACCAGAAAAAATTGTTTTCATCGACGAGCTCGACGAAGAAGATAATGTTCTAAACAGACTTGCTGAAACGGAAAAATATAGAAAGACTAACGAAATTAAGCCTGAAGTTGAATGGGCCGGCGATGGAATTGTTGCAACAACTATATTCCTTCCTGTTGATGAAAGCGTAGCTGAAGCTGCTGCATTGGAAATAGGTAAGAAGATGGGACTTGAAGACGTTGTTGTTATTCATAAGCAATCAGCACATCCATCAGAAGGAACAGTTGTTGAAATAAAAGGAAGAGTTCCATTTACAGTGGATACAACTAAGCTTGTAATTCCAAAGAAACCTGAGGTTCTTGATGACGATATAATAAGAAAGGATATCGAAAGAAAGGGAATGAAGGTTGTTGCAGCAACTGTAGGTGAAGATGAACACTCAGTTGGATTAAGAGAAGTAATTGACATTAAACACGGTGGAATTGAAAAGTATGGTATTGAATGCCACTACCTTGGAACATCTGTTCCGGTTGAAAAATTAGTTGACGCAGCAATAGAATTGAACGCAGATGCAATTTTAGCAAGCACAATAATAACGCATAACGATATTCATATTAAGAATATGAAAAAGTTACATGAGCTCTGCATTGAAAAGGGTATAAGAGACAGAATTATACTTTGCTCAGGTGGAACTCAAATAACTGATGAAATTGCAAGGGAAGCAGGAATGGATGCAGGATTTGGAAGAGGAACTAAGGGACACCATGTTGCAACATTCCTTGTAAAGAGAAGATGGGAATTGGAGAAGGAATGATATGAAAATCGATTGTTTGATTGCCGAAATAGGCAGCACAACAACCGTTTTAAACGCCTTCAATATAAAGGATGAAGTAAGATTTTTAGGTCAAGGTCAGGGACCAACTACGGTTCTTGAGGGAGATGTTACTATTGGGCTTAACATGGCCCTTGATTCGCTTGCAAAAAATTTGGGAGTTGACTTTATAGAATACGATGAGTTTTTTGCAACCTCAAGTGCTGCGGGAGGCCTTAGGATGACAGTGCACGGCCTTGTTTATGATATGACTGTAAGGGCGGCAAAGGAAGCCGCCCTTGGGGCCGGTGCTATTATTAAAATGGTGACTGCAGGAAAGTTAAGAAGAACTGACCTTCAAAAGATAAAGGAGATAAGACCAAACATCATCCTTGTTGCTGGAGGGGTCGATTACGGTGAAAGGGAGACAGCCCTTTACAATGCAGAATTGATTGCAAATTTGAAGCTTAATGTTCCTGTGATTTACGCAGGGAATATCGAAAACCACGAAGAGGTAAAACTTATTTTTGAAGAAGCAGGACAGCCTCTTTATATTGTTGAAAATGTATATCCAAGAATAGATATGTTAAATGTAGAACCCACAAGAAGGGTTATACAGAAGGTATTTGAAGAGCATATTACTAAAGCACCTGGCATGACTAAAGTCAGGAACATGGTAAATGAAACAATTATTCCAACGCCAGGAGCTGTTATGGAAAGCGCGATTCTTCTTAAGGAAGATTTAGGGGATTTGATGGTTTTAGATGTAGGGGGAGCAACCACCGACGTTCATTCGGTAACAGAAGGCAGCGATGAGATACAAAGGATTATGGTAAGTCCAGAACCTGTTGCTAAAAGAACTGTTGAGGGAGATTTAGGGGTTTACGTTAATCTTCCTCATATAGTTGAAAGGATTGGACTTGATGAGCTAAAAAAGGAATTCCCTGATGCGGAAGAACTTATAGAAAATAGAAAGCCTATTCCTGTAACTGATAGAGAAAAGGAATTTGTTGAAAGGCTGACTAAGGAGGCTGTCTTAACTGCAGTAAGAAGGCATGCAGGAGGATTAAGACACCTATTTGGCCCATCAGGCAAAAAGACGATAGCAGAGGGAAAGGACTTAACAAATGTAAAGTATATTATAGGGACTGGTGGAGCCTTGACAAGGCTGCCTAAACGGGTTGAAATTTTATCCAGCATACCCTATGATAATACCGGTGATATGTTTCTTTATCCTAAAAAGGGCGTTAAGGTTCTTATAGATAATCATTATATTATGGCTTCACTTGGGGTTTTATCTAAAAAACACAGGGAAGCGGCGTTAAACTTATTAAAACAAAGTTTGGGCTTGGAAGGTGCTTAATATGTATCCAAGAGTTGAGATTGATTTAAACAAACTAAGGGATAATACAAAGTTTTTAGCTGATTTGTCCCAAAAATCCGGAATTAAAATTATGGCGGTATCAAAGGTATACTGTGCAATTCCTGAGCTTGTAAAGGTTCAAGTTGAGGGAGGAGCAGAGTATATAGCAGATTCTAGAATAGAAAATTTAAAAAAAATAAAAGATATAAAAGTTAAAAAGGTTCTTCTAAGGATTCCAATGCAGAGCCAAGCAGATGAAGTTGTTGAATACGCAGATTACAGCCAAAACTCTGAGTTGGAAACTATAAAACTATTAGGACAGGCAGCTTTAAAAAAAGGCAAAACTCATAAAGTAATTCTTATGGTCGATTTAGGGGATTTAAGGGAAGGTATCTGGCCTTCTGATGTAGACCATTTTGTCAGTGAAGCTATAAAAATTCAGGGGATTAAGATTGTAGGATTTGGAGTCAACTTAACCTGCTATGGCGGTGTAATTCCTGATGAAAACAATTTAGGGCAGCTAGTTGAAATAGCGCTGAAGATGAAGGAAAGATATAGTCTGGATTTAGAGATTATTTCAGGGGGAAATTCCAGCAGTTTATATCTGCTTCTTGAAGGTAGACTTCCAAAGGGGATAAACAATTTAAGATTCGGAGAGGCTCTTGTTTTAGGAAGAGAAACAGCCTATGGAAATATGGTTGAAGGACTCCATAAGGATATATTTGTTTTAAAGGCCGAAATAATTGAGCTAAAGGAAAAGCCTTCTGTTCCTATTGGAAACATAGGTATGGATGCTTTTGGACAAAAACCATATTTTGAAGATAAGGGAATTATGAAAAGGGCTATACTTGCTATGGGAAGGCAGGATATTGACCCGAATGGATTGATTCCTGTTGATAAAAATATTTCCATTGTAGGTGCAAGCAGTGACCATACTATACTCGATTTAACTAATTGTGAAAAAGAGTATAAAGTAGGAGATGTTGTTGAGTTTTACATGGAATATGGAGCACTTCTAAGGGCAATGACTTCTGAATATGTTAAGAAAATATTCGTTTGATTGAAGTTTAAGAGGCTGTCGCAAAAAAATTGTGCAATATATTATACGCTTTTAAATATTGAGCCACATGAATGATTTCTCGGGCTTCGCTCAAAAAATTAAATGTATCATAGTTATTCTGTTGCGACAGCCTCTTGTTTTAATTTGTAGCCTTTAATATTACGAAGTAACCAATAAATTGTTGGTTTGAATCATATAGTGGTATATATTCGTTGATATATTCTACAGAATTAATCTTATTATGGCCTAACCAGAATATCGGAATACCATATTCATGCAATGTTTCAAAGAAATATTGCATTCCATCGGAAATTGTAAAATTGAAATCTGGATTTGATTTATATATTAAATTAAAGTTTTTATCAAACACAAAAAAAGTAACGTCTTTTTCAGTTGCTAACTGATTTAGGTTTTCGTTGTAGTTTGTTCCGTTATTAATTAAGTTGCCATTTTCGTCAAAGCTCCAATTGATTATGCTAGTTTGAGAAAATACAGGGTTAATTGTTATCGCCAATTCAGTAGCTAAACTTGTGATTTCAATGTCATCGTAATATTTTACTTCTGCATTTGGATTAGTCTTTAATATATCAGTTAGCTGTGTCCATAAAAGGTTGTTATCTTCATATAAATTTAGCTTATTATTTTTAATTTCAACATAAAAATTATCTTCTTTGTTAGGCCTGTTTGTTAGGTAAAGAAATAGAGGGTTAATGTCTGATATATTATTGTTATTTACATATAGTTCAATTAACTTTGGTTTATTACTAATAAAATTAAGCGAAGAAAGATTTGTTTCATCTAGATATAAATATTTAAGATTAACAAGGTTATTAAGTTTTGCAACGTCAAGTCTAGTATAACCATTTAGAGAAAGCTCCTCTAAAGTAGAAGGCAAAGTAGGCATTTTAGTTATATTATTGTCATCCGCATAAAAAATTTTTAGTCTCTTCAGATAAACTAGTGGAGTTAAATCTGATACAAAATTGTTCTCAATATACAATTCAGTTATGTTTGGAAGGTATCTAATAATATTAATGTTGCTAATTTTGTTATATGAAATATCAAGAACAGTAAGTTTAGTCATATATCTTAATGGAGTAATATCTGTAATCATATTACCGCTTAAATCTAAATATTTTAAATTTTTTAGGTTTGCCAATGGGCGGATATCTCTTATTTTTCCACTTGAATATATTTCTATTTTTTCAAGCTTAGTTAAATACTTAAGTGGAGTTAAATCATAAATTGTATTTTTAGGAATGGTTATTAATTTTATGTTTTTAGCATATTCTAGTCCAGAAAGCGATGTAATTGTAGTAGTTCTTGCGGCTTGAATTTTAGTTAATCTTAGCATGTCCACATTTGTTATATAGCCCTTTGATTTTTTAATTTCTTTTCTTACAAGAACCTCAAGGTTTTTATCTTTGAACTTAACGTATGTAGTCTTAGCCAAAGAAACACATTGAAATAATGAAATTGTGATGATGGTTAGTAGTAACGTGCTGAGAAGTCGTGGAACGAACCTTTTCATAGTTGATTTCAACCCCTTTACAAAAAATTAATAAACTTATTATAATCATCATACCAAAAACTGCTTCTTAAAACAATGTTAATATATACCAACAAAAAAGAGGCAATTATGCCTCTATCTAGGAATGAATCCAATTTTTTTCTGAATTTTTCTTAGCATCTTATTAGCTACATAATTTGCTTTTTCTGCACCCTTTTTATATACGTCTTCAAGATACGTTTTGTCGTTTATCAGCTTTTTAACCTTTCCCTGAATTGGAGAAAGTTCATTAACAATCGCATCTGCTACATCTGATTTAAATTGAGCATATCCACATCCTGTATACTTTCTTTCAATTTCTTCCGGAGTGAGGCCTGTTATAGCCGACATAATATTGATAAGATTCATTATTCCCGGCTGTTCCTCAGAATATCTTACCACTCCAACTGTATCCGTAACAGCCCTTGAAATTTTCTTCTTTATAACTTCAGGAGTGTCCATTAATAGAATATAACCGTTTGGATTATCTTCTGATTTTGACATCTTCCTTGTTGGATCCTGTAAGTCCATTATTTTGGCAGCTCTTTCAGGGATATATGCTTCTGGAACCTTAAATGTTGGGCTATATAGGTTGTTAAATCTCTCTGCAATATCCCTTGCAAGTTCAAGGTGCTGTTTTTGGTCCTTTCCAACTGGGACTAAGTCAGTGTTGTATAAAAGTATATCTGCAGCCATTAAAACAGGATAATTGAACAGCCCAGCACTTATGCTTTCACCAAGTTTTTGCGATTTGTCCTTAAACTGAGTCATTCTCCCCAGCTCGCCCATATAAGTATAGCAGTTTAAAAGCCAAGCGGCTTCGCTGTGTGCAGGAACATGGGATTGTATAAAGAGTGTATTCTTTTCAGGATCAATTCCTGATGCAATATAAAGTGCAAGTATTTCTATAGTTCTTTTTCTTAAAAGGGCAGGCTCCTGCTTTACTGTTATCGCATGAAGGTCGACAACACAAAAATATGAATCATAATTATCTTGGAGTTTTACCCAGTTTTTTATCGCACCCAAGTAATTTCCGAGAGTTAAGTCGCCAGATGGTTTGATTCCGCTAAAAATGACTTTTTTTTCTTCCATATATATTCCCCTTTCTGATAAATTGACAAACAATTCAAGAACTCAAGAAATCAAGTGAATGTCACCAATAAAAAGCGCCCTATACAAATGTATAGGGCGCGAGCGCGCGGTGCCACCTAATTCAGAAAACTAATGTTTTCCCTCAACGGATACTATTATATCCTGCCTTTATAACGTAAGGCTCACGGCTTTAGCTACTAAAGTTCACCTAGCTCCTTTGGGACCCATTCGAATTAAGTGTAACTGCTGCAATTCCACCATCTGCAGCTCTCTTGAAGTCAGTGACTTAATCTACTTGCTTCCCTTCATTGGATTTAAGTTTAATATATTATATTAATATTAGTTTGTCAAGAATTCAAGGATGTATTTATAAAATTTTCAGAAAATTACAACATATTATTGATAATGTTATCATTGTTTGATATAATTATACTTAATTTAGCAAATAATATCTAATATTAACAGAAAATGCTGCTGTAATAAATAATGATTTCTTCGAATAATAGCTTTAAGGGGTGGTATAATGAAGGTTAGAAAGAAGGATGGCCGTATTGAAGATTTCGATATGGATAAGCTAATTACGACAGTTGAAAACGCCTCGGATGATGTAAAGGAACCTATGAATTTATCCGATGTAGAAAATGTCGTCCAAGAAGTAGAAAAAAGATTGATCGACGAAAAAATTGAAGTCCTTGATTCTGATTTTATTAAAGACGTTGTGGTTGAAAAACTAATTGAGTTTGGTTTCAAGGATGTTGCTAAAGCTTATCAAGAATTTAAATTATAAATTTTAAGGAGGGGGTTTAAATGCCAGGACTAAAAGGAACAAGGACAGCTGAAAATTTAATGAAGGCATTTGCTGGAGAATCTCAAGCTAGAATGAGGTATACATATTACTCCAGCGTTGCAAAGAAGGAAGGTTATGTTCAAATAGCTAACATATTCATGGAAACAGCAGAAAATGAAAAGGAACATGCTAAAGTTTTCTTTAAGTTTTTAAATGAAGAATTAAAGGGAGAAACAGTTAACATAACTGCAGATTACCCTGTTGGACTTTCAACAACTTTAGATAATTTAAATTATGCTGCAAATGGCGAACATGAAGAATGGGAAGACCTTTATCCTGAATTTGCAAAGGTTGCGGAGGAAGAAGGTTTTCCAAGGATAGCATTTGCTTTTAGGAAAATTGCAGAAGTTGAAAAAAGACATGAAGCAAGATATAGAAAGTTATACGATAATATAGTAAATGAAAAGGTGTTCAAAAAGGAAACAAAAACATTGTGGAAGTGCAATAATTGTGGATATGTTCATGAAGGTGAAGAAGCCCCAGCAACATGCCCAGCATGTCAGCATCCACAGGGATATTTTGAGGTTTTTGTAGAAGCATATTAATTCTAGACTATAATTTTTAGGCCCTATGAGATTACGTTTATTCTTTTGCGAATAAAGTCGTTAAATCTTCATAGGGCTTACGTTATTTTATGATAATATATAATTTTAAATTTATTATTTGCATATTGTTAATAATAAATTTAAAAAACAATAAGAGAGGAAAGGTTATGGAAATGTTTTGCTACCAATGTGAGCAGACGGCGGGTGCAAAGGGATGTGTTAAGATTGGGGTATGCGGTAAACAGCCTGATACGGCTAACCTGCAGGATCTCCTAATTTATATTTTAAAGGTCATAGCATTTTATGGGAACATTGGAAGAAGTATTGGGGTTGTAGACAATAATATTGACCACTTTATAGCATATGCTATGTTTTCTACATTAACTAACGTTAATTTTGACAACCAGAGATTTGTTGACATGATATATCAAGCTGATAAGTATAAGGAAGAATTAAAGAATAAGGTTAAAACTGAATATGAAAGAAAGCATGGCAAATGGGATAAACAGGAACCTGAAGCCGCTCTTTATAGACCCAGTGGTGGAGTAGAAGAACTTTTAGAACAATCAAAGGGAAAGGGTATAATGGCAGATGAAAAACTTGACATGGATATTAGGTCATTAAGAGAAATAATAATTTACGGATTAAAGGGAATGGGTGCATATGCTCATCACGCTCAGGTTTTAGGAAAATCGGATGAAGAAGTATACGCATTTTTCCATAAGGGGCTTGCAGCAACATTGAATAATGCTCTTTCTGTAAACGACTTGGTTGGATTGGCGCTTGAATGTGGTAAAGTTAATTACAGATGTATGGAAATACTAAATGAAGGGCATAAGGAACATTATGGAATACCTGAACCGACTGAAGTTGAACTGGGAGTTAAGAAGGGGCCATTTATAGTTGTTTCAGGCCATGATTTGCATGATTTGGAAGAATTATTAAAGCAGACCGAAGGTAAAGGTATTAATATATATACCCATGGTGAAATGTTACCTGCACATGCTTATCCAGGGCTCAAGAAATACCCGCATTTAGCAGGGAATTTTGGAACAGCATGGCAAAATCAGCAGGTTGAATTTGACAATCTGCCAGGCGCAATATTGTTTACAACTAACTGTTTGATGCCTCCTAAGGACAGCTACAAAGATAGATTATTTACGACAAGCATGGTTGGTTTCTCTGGCATTCAACATATAGATGCTGTTAATGGTAAAAAGGATTTCACTCCAGTTATAAACAAGGCTTTAGAGCTTGGAGGATATAAAGAAGACAATATCGAAAAGAAAATTTTAGTAGGATTTGGACACGACGCAGTGATAGGTGTTGCTGATAAGGTAATAGATTTAATTAAACAGGGCAAGATAAAGAGATTTATGCTTATTGGAGGATGCGATGGAGCAAAGCCAGGAAGAAATTATTACACTGAGATGGCTCAGAGGGCTCCAGAGGATACTATAATTTTGACACTTGCCTGTGGAAAATATAGAATAAACAGACTTGACTTAGGGGATATTGAAGGAATACCAAGGTTATTAGATGTAGGTCAGTGCAATGATTCATATTCAGCTATAAGGATAGCACTTGCGCTTGCAGATGCATTTAAGTGTGGAGTTAATGATTTACCTTTGCATCTTGTCCTTTCATGGTATGAACAAAAAGCAGTTGCTATCTTATTGACACTACTTCATCTTGGAATTAAAAATATAAGATTGGGGCCAACATTACCTGCATTTATTACCCCTAATGTTTTGCAGGTATTAATAGATAATTTCAACATTATGCCAATATCAAATGCCGAACATGATTTAGGAGAAATTTTAGTTTAGGAGAGCTTGCCTCTCCTTTTTATTTTGTATATTTTGGTATATAATATACTTATCTTTTAGGAAAGAGAGATGATTAAATGTTTATTGATGAATTCGTAGAGAAAAATGAAGACATAAAATTGTTACTCGACATTTATAAAGAAGAATTTAGAGAAGCATATAAAAAGTTAAAGAAGAATCAGACAAAAAAGAAAAAAGCTATAATTAGAAATTCACAGTGGATTTTTATGAAATGGTATTTTTCTTCATTGATAGATAATACATATTTTTCCCCGGCAAACATAATAAACAGAATTGTGTATGAAAGATATGGTGGAGAATCTGTTGTTTTGCCAAATATAACGCCTATATTTATTGAAAATGAGATAAGAGATTTTAGGGTTAGTTTTAGAATCGATCATATATTGCGTTGCAGTGTTTTAGATGATGTAAGAAAACTTCAGGAGATAATAAAAGAGAACCCTCTAGAAATGAAAAATGTTCCTTTGGACAAAATATTTGATGTTTATAAAAACGAAGTTTCTATAAAAGAAGAAAATTATTATTTATATCTTTTGCAGTTTGCATTAATGGTGGGTGCAATACAAATAGTTGAAGAAAAAAATTCGAGAAGGTTGGTTGCTGTAGATAAAGAAATAGATAGATGGAGTGAAACTCAATATTATAAAATATTGATTGACTATATTATTGCCAACACAGAATATCACTTGAAACGAGTTATTAATTCAGATGTGATAAATGCAGATTACGTAAAGAATTTACTAAAAAATAAAATGATTTTTGAAGAAGTGGCAAAGTCACTATTAAAAGCTTTGGGCTTAAAGAAAAAACAAATTGAAAAATTTTTGATGAATGACTTTGAAGGATTGAATTTTAGCTATTTAAATGAATTTATTATGGCTGAGTCCATTTTAATTAAAGAGTTCATAATTCCATTCAGCTATTATATACCCATTATTCAGCCCTGCTATCTGGATGGATTGAAATTCAATGAATTGTTTGATATGGTTATACAGGCCGAAGAAGAAAATGAACCTGTTGAAGAGATTATTTTTACAAGTATGTTGATTTATGACTTATCGCGATTAGGTGATACTATATTAAGAAGTCCAAGACGCGTTAAGTATCAGGATGTATTTGACAAGAAAGTAGATGTGCAAGAGATAATATCAATGAGAAAACAGATTACTGAAAATCCGGAATTCTTTGATTTTTGGAAGAATATCAAGATTAATGATTTGGAAGATTTATTAAAATCGCTGGAGGAAGAATATAAAAAAGAGGAAAAGAATGAAGAAAAGCCCAAAAAGAAATTTCACAAGGAAGGAAATGTAATACATTTATTCAAAAAGGATTGATTGTGAGGTAAGTATGAAATTCAAAGACAAAATTTCAGTTAGAGAGCTAGTAGAATTTATATTAAAAAGCGGAAGTATTGAATCTGGTCAGTTTGGACTAGGCGGAATAGAAAGAGCAATTGAGGGGACGAAAATTCATAAAATGATTCAAAAAAAATTTAAGGAGAACTATTCCGCTGAAGTAAATATAACCTATTTATATGAGGATGATGAATACTCAATTGAAATTACTGGAAGAATCGACGGTATAATAGATGGTGAAATAATCACAGTTGATGAAATAAAAACTACAAATAAGGATTTGGATAGATTAGAGGAAAATTTTTTGCACCTTGCTCAGGCAAGGTGCTATGCGTATTTGTATGCAAAGGAAAAAAATTTGGATGGCATCAATGTAAGATTAACATATTGCAATGTTGATACTCTTGAATTAAAAATTTTTGAACATTACTACACTTTAGCCGAACTGGAAAGTTTTTTTATTGCAATCTTAGAAAAATACAAAATTTGGGTAAAATTGGTTTGCGAACATAATAAGTCGAGGGATGACTCTATTAAAAAACTTCAATTTCCATTTAAAGAGTTCAGGGAAGGACAAAGAAAATTATCTGTTGCGGTGTATAAAACAATCAGGGATAAAAAAATATTGTTCGCAGAAGCACCAACCGGGACAGGAAAGACAATAGGGACGCTTTTTCCTGCTATTAAGGCACTTAGAGAAGGTTTAGGGAGCAAAATTTTTTATCTTACTGCAAAGACAATAACAAGAACAGTAGCTGAAGAAACAGTGAATATGATGGTTAATGATGGTTTGGTGGTAAAATGCGTCACCATTACTGCTAAGGAGAAAATATGTTTTTTAAAGGGAAAGTGTAGTCCTGAAGAGTGCGTTTATGCAAAGGGGCATTTCGACAGAGTTAATCAAGCTATATTTGAGGCTCTGAAGGAGAAAATTATAGATAGGCAGAAGATTGCATATTATGCTGAAAAACATAAGGTGTGCCCGTTTGAACTTTCGCTTGATATTTCTTTGTTTTGCGATATCGTTATATGCGACTACAATTACGCTTTTGATTTATCAGCCAGTCTAAAGCGTTTTTTTGAGGCAGATAAGAACGATTTTATTTACTTAATTGATGAGGCTCATAATCTTGTCGACAGAGGCAGGGAAATGTATTCTGCAGCTTTAAATAAAAGAAGCTTTATGAATTTTAAAAAGAAATATAAGGATTATAACAAGCTTAAAAAAGCGCTGGAAAAAGTAAACAGGAAATTTATCGAAATTAAGAAAAGACTAAACAAGGCATTTGAAGTTTGGAGCATTATTCCAGAAGATTTAGTGGACTCATTGTATGAATGCCAAAATATTATTGAAGAAACCATTGTTGAACACAAAATAAATGACGATGAACTTATCAACTTATATTTTGAGATAATTAATTTTATTAAAATAAGCCAATTGTTTGATGAAAACTACAGAACTTTTATTTATTTGAGCAGTGAAGATCTCAAAGTAAAGCTCTTTTGTCTTAATCCCTTTAAAATTACAAGTTCCATCCTAAACAAAGCAAATTCAGCCATTCTGTTTTCAGCAACCTTAAGTCCACTGGATTATTATATAAACTTGTTATATAAAGAAAAGGTAAATAAGATAAAATTAAAATCTCCCTTTTCAAAGAATAATATGCTTGTTATATTGGACAGGTCTATATCAACGCGCTACTCAGACAGGGAAAATACTTATGATAGAATTTCTAATGCAATTAAATCTTTTTCAATTAAAAAAGGAAATTATTTAATCTTCTTTCCTTCATATAAATACATGAGAGAGGTTTTGAATAGGTTTAAGATGGAGGATACAGATGTTTATGTTCAGAATAGCGATATGACTGAGGAAGCAAAGGAATTATTTCTAAAAAGATTTAGTGAAAATAAAGGGAAACGTCTTATTGCATTTGCAGTGATGGGTGGCATATTTGGTGAAGGTATTGACCTTGATGGGGACAAATTGATTGGAGTTTGTATAGTTGGAGTTGGACTTCCACAGATATCATATGAAAGGGATGTTATAAAGGAGCATTTTGATAATGCTTTTGGAAGAGGATTTGAATATGCATATGTATACCCTGGATTCAACAGGGTGATGCAGGCTGTTGGAAGGCTGATTAGGACCGAAAAGGATAGAGGAGTTGTTTTGTTGATTGACGACAGATTTGATAAAAAACCTTATAGGGATTTGATTCCTGAATTGTGGAAGCCTGTTAAATATATAAGTAAGGATGAGGAGATTGAAGGATTAACAGAAAATTTTTGGAATAATTGATGTAAATTAATAATTTTATATAGTTAGATGTAAAAAGCTCCTGCAAAAAATTGCGGAGCTTTTTTAACAAATTTATTTAATAACTACTTCAAGAAACAATCACGCTTTGTTTTTTAAGTTTGCTGCGCTGAATTTTAAGAACATATATCCTTGGATTATGAATATTATAGCGCTTAAAGTAAATGTAATCTCATATCCAAAATTAAAGTCTGATATTATAAAGCCAGCAACAAAAGAAGATATTGAAACTGTGAAGTTATTGGCAAATACAATTATACTGTTAAACTTGTCCTGATAGTTTTCAGGAACAGACTTTAATATCAAATCGCTCTCAACAGGTATTGGAATATTTAAGAAAAATGACCTCAAAAAATAAAGCAGACCTAAAGCGGTAGAAAAAAACAAAATGTTATTCTTGATAAAAACAAGGAGCAATAAAACCGGAAATACATAAACTTTGGCGTCCCATAGTGTTTTAGTTTTTCCGAATTTTTTTGCTGCATATGGAGAAAGAAGCATGGCAGCTATCATCCCGATTATACTAAAATTGTTTATAAAGGATGCTGAGAACGTGTCTAAATTCAGTTTGTTTATCAAATAAGTTGTATAATATGGACCAATTAGACCATAACCAAACGCTCCTAATGATGTATATGATACAAGGAACAGCATCCTCTTGTCGAATTGGAGTTTATTGTTTGTTTTTTCTTTTTGAGTAATTGCCTTTTCTGTTTTAATAAGAAAAGCTGGGATAATGCTAAAAATTGCAAATAAACTAAAAAAAATCCATGAAAAGTTATAGCCGAACAAACTCAATATTTTGCCTGATAAAAAATTTCCTATCAAATTAGTAGTTACGCAATAAGTTAATACCATCCCGATAACCTTTACTGTGTTAAATCCTTTTGTGGTTCTTATTAAAAATGGAGTTTTTATAACAACAATTGTTGATATAGCAAGCGAATATAACAAAACTCCGGCGATAACTAGAATGATGTTTTTCGAAAAAATAAACATTATTCCGCTTAAGGAGCTTGAAATAGAAACAAAAGCAAAAAGCGCTTTATCTGTAAACTTACTGCTAAAAATTCCAGCAATATAAGCAAATCCAGCAAAACTTAATGTTTGAATTAAAGAAACTGTTCCAACAAGATTTTCCTTATAACCAAGGCTTAAAATATAAGGGCCTAGTAAAAACATGTATGCTCCAACAAAAACTCCTAAGAACAGTTCGTATATTAAATAAAATGTAATATTAAGTTTAAAATTTCTATCTATTTTCATTTTGACCTCCTTAAAAAGTGTAAATCAACCAAATAACTCAATTAATGGGATGAATGTCACTTAAGACAAAGTAAAAATAATCAGGCTGCCAATCACACCAAGTATTAAATCCATTGTTTATTAAGACTTCCTTTAAAGAGAGATCTTCTTTACATATAGAAGTCATAGGCTGAGGAAGATTATTCTCCTTTGCAAGTACGCTGAAGTATTCATAAAATGCATCGATTGCTTCAACTTTTGTTTCAAAGGGTTCAAAACTAATATCTCCTTTGATTGAGAACATACCTTTGTAACCGTTAATAGAGATAAATTGATTTGATTTATTCATTTTTTCAATCAGCTCTGGTGTGACTTTTTCAAATTTAAATGATAATGGAACTAGGCCATTAAGTTTTTTACAATAATCAAGCTTTAAATAATCTTCATAAGTTAAATTAAAGTATTCTATTCTAAAATCTTCTATTTTAAATTTAGGAATATAATGTTCATCTTTGGTTATTATAATACTTTCCCATTCTTTTTTAAAGCCAAGTTTAGTATTTATGTTTATACTCTCAACGTTTGTTAAATGAGTTGCAAATGCAATTTTATTTATTTCGCTATCTTTTAATTTTTCTTTAGCAATACCTAAAATTTTACTAGCCAATTCTTTGCCTATACCTAGGTTTCTGTAGTCCTTATGAACTCTTAAACCCTCAAGCCAGCCTGTCCCATCTAAAAGGTAGGATAATTTTGCACACCCAACCAATTTATCATATTCATTGTATGCTCCCAAAAAGAAACCTTTATCATCAACCCACTGATGAAAAATATGCGGCAAATAATCAGTTCCGCCCCATATATCCTTGGAAATATCCAATAAATTATCATAATCGTCATGTGAAATTTTTTTATATGTAATCATAATACCCTCCCCATTTTAATGATAATCAACTTATTAGATTATTATATTACTAATTATTGATAAATGAAATGGATAAAATGTATAATTTAGAGGAGGACATTTAAAAAATAAATAGAATATATTATTTTGAAAGAATGTATATAAGGAGAGAGAATGATGGAAACTTATATTTATAAAATAGTTCCTTACAAAGAAAACTTTATGGAGACGATTACTGAAGAAGAGGAAAAAATAGTAGGAGAACATTTTGAATATTTAAAGAAGGCTCATGAAAATGGAATAGTGTTGCTTGCTGGACCATGTCTTGATGCAGCTTTTGGCATTGTAATATTTAAAAGCAATAATTTTGAGGAAGCAAAATTATTCATGGAAAATGACCCTGCAGTAAAAAGGGGCGTGTTTGAAGCAGAGTTACATGATTTCAAAATTTCAATAGGAAATTTAATTTAAGGTGATAAAAATGGATTTGTTTGATTATATGAATAAGCAGAATAAGGAAAAATTAGAACCTCTTGCTGAGAGGATGAGGCCTGAAACATTGGATGAATTTGTAGGACAGGAACATTTAGTTAGAAAGGGTAAAATGCTTTATAGGGCGATAATTACTGATAATTTGACTTCTGTAATACTTTACGGTCCTCCTGGAACGGGCAAAACTACCCTTGCAAAGATAATTGCAAATACAACAAAATCAGAATTCATGCAGATAAATGCAGTAACTTCAAACCTGTCAGAAATAAAAGCAGCTATTGAAACGGCTGATAAAAATCAAAAAATGTATAACAAAAAAACAATATTATTCATAGACGAGATACATAGGTTTAATAAACTTCAACAGGATGCCCTTCTTCCTTTTGTTGAAAAGGGAATTGTAGTTTTAATAGGTGCCACAACTGAAAACCCTTATTTTGAAGTTAATAAAGCACTGCTATCAAGATCTTTGATATTTGAACTAAAGCAAATTGAACCTGTTGATGTTTATAAGGTTTTAAAAAAGGCTCTTAATAGCGAAAAGGGATATAAAAATTATACAATCGAAGTAACTGATGATGTCCTGTGGTTTTTTGCAAACAACAGCGGAGGGGATGTAAGAAGAGCGTTAAATGCACTTGAAATGGCTGTCATGACCTCAAGCAAGGTTGGCGAAAAGATAGTAATAACGCTCGAGGATGCATCAGAATGTATGCAAAAGCCACCAATAAATTACGATAAGAACGGAGATAATCATTATGACGTTATTTCAGCATTTATTAAGAGCATGCGCGGCTCAGATCCAGATGCTGCAGTTTATTATCTTGCAAGGATGATAGAAAGCGGGGAAGATCCTATGTTCATTGCAAGGAGGATAGTTATTTGTGCAAGTGAAGATGTAGGAAATGCAGATCCTATGGCGTTAAATGTTGCTGTAAGTGCTGCAAAGGCAGTAGAATTTATTGGACTTCCAGAAGCCAGGATTATATTGTCACAGGCTGCTATATATGTAGCATGTGCGCCTAAAAGCAATGCAAGTTATTTTGCTATAGATGATGCTATAGAAGATGTAAGAAAAAACCCCAATATAGAGGTGCCGGGCTACCTTAGAGATACCCATTATAGTGGTGCAAGGAAATTACAAAGAGGATTAGGGTATAAATATCCTCATAACTTTGAAAATAATTTTGTATATCAGGAATATTTACCGGAAAAAATAAGAGGAAGAAAATATTACAATCCGACAAATAATGGTTATGAAGTTAAAATAAGCGAGAGATTAAAAAGGCTTTGGAAAGGTTAATTTGAAATTTTTTTAACGATAAAGTTGACAATATTACTCTGATATGCTAATCTAAAATTGAAATTCTTAGTTTTTTAGTCTGAATTAGAGGTGATAGGATGAAACTTTCCACCAGGGGAAGGTATGGGGTCAAGGCAATGTTTGAACTTGCAAAATCCTACGGAGGAGCTCCGGTATCAATAAAGGAAATATCTGAAAGACAGAATATATCAGAATATTATCTTGAGCAGCTTTTTTCAAGCCTAAGAAAGGCAGGACTTGTTAAAAGTATTAGAGGAGCTCAGGGAGGGTATGTCCTTTCTAGAGAGCCTAAGGATATAACGATAAAGGAAATATTTAATGTTTTGGAAGGACCGATAGAGCTTTCTGAGTGCATAACCGAAGAAATGAATTGTTCAAGAATAGATTACTGCGCTACAAGACTTTTGTGGCTAAAAATAAACAACAGCATTAACGAAGTGCTTAATTCAACAACATTGCAGGATGTTGTTAATGATTATAATACTCTGCAAAATTTCCGGGTGAAGGGAGAATAGATATGGAAGAGAAAAGATTAGTTTATATGGACCATGCCGCTACTACTTACGTAAAGCCAGAAGTTTTAGAGGCAATGCTTCCTTATTTCACTGAAAATTTTGGTAATCCTTCATCGATTTATACGTTTGCAAGGAAGTCTAAAAGGGCAATTGAAGATGCAAGGGATAAAGTTGCAAAGGCTTTGAACGCAAATACCGATGAAATATTCTTTACAGGTGGAGGTTCAGAGGCAGATAACTGGGCTATTAAAGGAGTTGCCCTTGCAAATAGAGAAAAAGGCAATCATATTATTACTACAAAGATAGAACATCACGCAGTTTTACATACATGCGAATACCTTGAAAAAAGAGGATTTGAAGTAACTTATTTAGATGTGGATGAAAATGGAGTTGTTGATTTAGAACAGTTAAAGAATGCAATAACTGATAAAACGATATTGATTTCAATCATGTTTGCTAATAACGAAATAGGAACTATTCAGCCAATAGCTGAAATAGGAAAGATTGCAAGAGAAAGAGGAGTATTATTCCACACTGATGCAGTTCAGGCGGTTGGGCATATTAAAATAGATGTGAAGGAAATGAACATAGACTTACTATCTTTAGCTGCTCATAAATTCTACGGACCAAAGGGTGTAGGAGCATTATACATTAGAAAGGGAGTAAAGATAGATAACCTGATACACGGCGGAGGGCAGGAAAGAAGAAGAAGAGCTGGAACCGAAAATCTGCCTGGAATAGTTGGACTTGGAAAGGCTATTGAGCTTGCAACACAAGATATAGAGGGGCATAATGCTAAATTGATAACTTTAAGAGACAGATTATTAAACGGTATTATGGATAAGATTCCTCACACTAAATTAAATGGTCATCCTGTTCATAGACTTCCAGGTAACATAAATGTTAGCTTTAGATTTATAGAAGGCGAATCGCTGCTTTTACTTTTAGACCAGTTTGGAATAGCGGCATCAACAGGAAGCGCATGTTCATCAGGTTCTCTCGACCCGTCCCACGTGTTATTGGCGATTGGACTTCCACATGAAATTGCTCATGGGTCATTGAGATTGTCCTTAGGAGATAAAAACACCGAAGAAGATGTGGATTATGTTTTATCAGTGTTACCAAATATAGTTCAAAGGCTTAGAGATATGTCACCACTATACGAAGATTTTTTGAAGGGGGAAAAGTAATATGGAATACAGCGAAAAAGTTCAACAGCATTTTTTAAATCCAAGAAACGTAGGAGAAATACCTAATGCAGATGGAATTGGTGAAGTTGGAAACCCACAATGTGGCGATATAATGAAAATTTATCTTAAAATAGATAACGATGTAATAACAGATGTAAAGTTCAAAACATTTGGTTGCGGTGCTGCAATTGCATCAAGCAGCATGGCTACAGAACTTATAAAGGGAAAAACTGTTGAAGAGGCATGGCATTTAACTAATAAGGCTGTTGCTGAAGCGTTAGATGGACTTCCAGCAGTAAAAATGCACTGTTCAGTTCTTGCCGAAGAAGCAATCCACAAGGCAATAAATGACTACAGAGTTAAAAAGGGATTGGAACCATGGGAGGATAAATTTTCTCAAGGTGGACACGACCACCATCACCATGAACATGAAATTGAGTGATATCTGTATATTACAGCATACTTCATAAAATCTGCAATTTGTGCCCCATGAATGATTTTGATGCTGTTTCAAAATCATCCATGGGGTTCTTCATGGAGAGACGGTTTTGAAAAATTCTAAAAGCTTGATATAATATGAATATGATAGAAGAGCTAACTAAAATTAATGAAATTGAGTAAAAATAAGATTTCAGGGTTTTTATTAGTCTATAAGCGTTTAGAAGGATGGTAGGTAATAAAATAACTGGCTGAAAGAGAAATAATAATTAACTACGAGTGGGAATAGATTAAACATACATATTATTGAATTTATAGTTTGGCCAAATTGACAAACAATTCAAGAACTCAAGAAATCAAGTGAATGTCACTAAAGAGGTGGTAGGAATGAAGGAAACAGTAGTTGTAGGAATGAGTGGTGGAGTTGATAGCTCTGTGGCAGCATATCTTTTAAAGGAGCAAGGGTATAATGTTATAGGAATTACTATGACATTAGTCCCAAAGGATGTTTTTTATGAAGAAAAAATAGGTGGATGCTGTTCAATTTCGGCAGTTAACGATGCGCGTGAGGTTGCAGATAGATTAGGCATATATTACTATGTAATGAATTTTAGAGATGTTTTCGAGAAAAAGGTAATTCATAATTTTATTGATGAATATATTGCTGGGCATACACCAAATCCTTGTATAGCATGTAATAAGTTTATAAAGTTTGATGAATTCTTAAGAAAGGCAGAGGGGTTAGGGGCAAAATATGTTGCAACTGGCCATTATGCATCAGTAAAATATGATGAAGAAAGAGGAAGATATCTATTAATCAGGTCTTCGGACGTTAGAAAAGACCAGACATATGCACTATATGGGCTTACACAATATCAGCTTGCACATACTCTTATGCCTCTAGGTGGATTAACTAAGGATAAGGTAAGAAAAATCGCTGAGGAAATTGGGCTTGTGGTTTTCAATAAACCAGATAGTGAAGAGATATGTTTTGTTCCTGATAATGATTATGCTAATTTTATCAAAAATAGGGTTCCGGATAAAGTAAAGCCAGGATATTTTGTTGATGTCAATGGAAATATATTGGGGGAGCATAAGGGAATAATACATTACACTATAGGGCAGAGAAAAGGACTTGGTATAGCCTTTGGAAAGCCGATGTTTGTTGTAGATATAATTCCTGAGAAAAATTTAGTAGTAATTGGTGATGAAAAGGAAGTATTCAGGGATAGGCTATATGCAGAGGATTTGAATTTTATTCCTTTTGACAAATTAGAAAAGGAAATAAGGGTTACTGCAAAGATTAGATATTCAGCTAAGGAGGCACCAGCAGTAATTTCACCATATAAAAATGGCGTTATCGTGAAGTTTGATGAACCCCAAAGAGCAATTACTAAGGGTCAGTCGGTAGTATTCTATGACGGTGATATTGTAGTAGGTGGAGGAATAATTAAGGATATAATATGATGCAAAGCTATAGGGTTGATTATTTACTAAACCCTATAGCTTTTTATTTTTGCGTGAATTATTAATTTTAATTTGCAAATAATAAAATATAATATATTGGCAGAGGTGAGTGTATGTTAAAAATACTCGAGATAAAGGGTAGGAAGGTTTACTATGAAAAAAATGAAATTGGAAACGTTGAAAATGCAATAGTGGATTATAGAACAAAACGTATAACATCACTCATTATAAAGCCGCTTGATGAAAAGGGAATTGTATTTCTTTCTAAAATTAATAATTTAGAGATTATTAATGATATGGTTTATCTAAAAAATGAGCCATACAGAGTTAATATGAATTCTATAAAAAAGGCTGAAGTATTTTTTATAACAAATTTATTTGGTAAGAGTGTATATGACAAAGACAAACGAGAAATTGGAAGTATTGTAGACATCGTGTTAGAAAAGAATAGCGGTGATATAATAGCGTTTATAGTTTCGATGGGTTTTTATGATGATTTAATTACGGGAAGAAAACTGGTTTTCTTGAAAAAGGAAGATTTATTAAAGAATGGAAGAGCCTTCGTTGAAGGAAGCAATATCGAGATGATTAATCAAATTTCTTTGTGGTCGTTTTGAGGGATAAATATGAAGATAGCGCTTAAACCAATTGTTAATATCGTATATATTTTGGTTTTATTAATATTAATGTATGTGTTCATTAAATACCTTAAGCCAGTAATAATTGCAGCATTTCTATCATATATGTTATATCCAATAGTAAAATATCTAAAAAGAAAAGGATTAAGTCAAAAGATTGCCTCTATATCTACTGTTGCTATTTTTATTATGTTAATCGCATTAACTCTAATATATGTGATTCCAATGATTATAAAAGAAGCGGCTGATTTGATGAACAATCTGAATGAAATAACGCACGAATTAGAAAAGATTTTAATATTCCTGAATGATGAACAACTACCCCCATACATCAAAAATATAGTAAACGTTACTACAGTAAAATTGGAGGAGATTATTTCAAGAAATATTAAAAAAACATTTGATGATATATTTAATTTACTGTCTAATATACCTACCTACATATTAATTCCTATATTTATGTATTATTTTCTATCTGATTCTGAATATTTTACGAAAACACTCAGGGCAATAATTCCTTTTAAATTGCGGGATAAGGCTTTAGAAATGTTCAGAGACTACGATAAGATATTAGGTGCATTCTTTAAAGGGCAGCTGATTTTATCTATTATTATAACTTTATCAACTTTAGGCATTCTCATTATTTTTAAAATAAAATATGCTTTTATCATTGCATTTTTAAATGGAATAACTAATATTATCCCATATTTTGGGCCATTGCTGGGGTTTATTCCAGCACTACTATCTGCTTTAACCGAATCGACAACCAAGGCTCTATACATATCGGTCGCTTTTTTTGTTATACAGGAAATTGAAAGCGGGGTTATTGCTCCAAAGATATTGGAAAACAAATTAGGATTGCACCCAGTTATTGTTTTAATTGCACTTTTGATAGGAGGTAAATTCTTTGGCTCGTGGGGGCTTATTTTATCTGTTCCTGTTTTTGCTATATTAAAAGTAACCTACAATTATCTCATTAATAATCTTTATTAAAGTAATACTTGATTTTTTTATAATATTTTATATAATGAAAATTAGCATTAATATTCTAAAGGCGAAGATGAGAAGGAGTATATATTTCTTCTGATTACAGAGAGAAGGCGGTTGGTGAAAGCCTTTACAGAGAAGTATAGAAGCAGTCTCTAAGCCTCCTGCTGAAAAATAAGTTAACCTACAAATTGTTAACTTAATTAGGCAGTGACGGTAATTCCGTTATTTTAATGAGGTGGATTATGTTTAACATAATCTATTAGGGTGGTAACGCGGAAGTTGGCCTTTCGTCCCTTTGGGGATGAAGGGCTTTAATTTTTTAGACTGGACAGAAAAACTTGTTTTAATTAATAATATTTTCAGGAGGTGCGGTTATGAACTACATGGGAGTTAATGAATTAAGAGAAAAATATTTATCATTTTTTGAGAGCAAAGACCATTTAAGACTTCCAAGCTTTTCACTTGTTCCAAAGAATGATAGGAGCTTGCTGCTTATCAATGCCGGAATGGCTCCATTAAAGCCATATTTTACAGGACAAGAAGTTCCACCAAGAAAAAGGGTTACAACTTGTCAAAAGTGTATAAGAACTGGAGATATTGAAAGGGTAGGTAAAACAGCAAGACATGCTACCTTCTTTGAAATGCTTGGGAACTTCTCCTTTGGTGACTATTTTAAAGAAGAAGTTATTCCTTGGTCATGGGAATTTGTTACTGAAGTATTAAAACTACCAAAGGACAGATTATGGATTACAATATATCTGGACGATGATGAAGCATTTGAAATATGGAATAAGAAGGTTGGAATTCCAGCTGAAAGAATTGTGAGAATGGGCAAGGAAGATAACTTCTGGGAAATAGGTGTTGGTCCATGCGGCCCTTGTTCAGAGATTTACTTTGACAGGGGTGAAGACAAGGGATGTGGAAAGCCAACATGCGGTGTTGGATGCGACTGCGACAGATTTGTTGAGTTTTGGAATCTTGTTTTTACTCAGTTTGATAAGGATGAAGAGGGAGTATATCATAGACTTGCAAATCCAAACATAGACACAGGAATGGGGCTTGAAAGAATTGCAACTATAATGCAGGAAGTAGACAGCATTTTTGAGATAGATACAATGAAAAACATAAAGAACAAGGTTTGCAGTTTTGCAAAATATAATTATGGAACTGATGATAAGAAGGATGTTTCAATAAGGGTTATTACAGACCATATAAGAAGTGTAGTGTTTATGGTTAGCGATGGTGTGTTGCCATCAAATGAAGGAAGAGGTTATGTTTTAAGAAGACTTTTAAGAAGAGCAGCAAGACATGGAAAGTTGTTAGGAGTTAAGGGAGCATTTCTATGGGAACTTTGTGATGTAGTAATTGAAAATTCAAAGGATGCTTATCCTGAACTTGGAGAAAAGAGGGAATATATAAAGAAGGTACTCAAGGTAGAAGAGGAAAGGTTTGATGAGACAATCGACCAAGGAATGAACATACTACAAGAATATGTAAATGATTTAAAGAAGAATGATAAGAATATACTCGATGGTGAAAAGGCATTTAAATTGTATGACACTTATGGATTCCCTATAGAATTAACTCTTGAGATATTAGAAGAGTCTAATATGGCAATTGACCTTGAGGGATTTAACAGGGAAATGGAGGCTCAAAAGGAGAGAGCAAGAGCTGCAAGGGAAGAAACTAACTTTATGGGAACTGATGTCGATGTGTTTATGACACTTTCAGCGGATGTAAATACAGTTTTTGAAGGCTATAATAACACAATTTCAAGAGGGAATATACTTGTTATCGTAAAGGACGGTCAAATAGTTGAAGAGGCAAATAAAGGAGAAGAAGTCACAGTAATACTTGATAGGACTTCCTTCTATGCTGAGATGGGAGGACAGGTTGGAGATAAGGGAATTATTGAAGGCGACGGCTTCAGAATAGAAGTCGAAGATACTAAGAAAACTGCAAATAACAAGGTTATACATATAGGTAAAATTGTAGATGGTAAAGCCTATAAGGGTGCCGAAGCTACAAGCATTGTAGATAAAGCAAGAAGAATGGATATAGCAAGAAACCATACTGCAACACATCTCCTTCATAAGGCGCTTAAAGATGTAGTAGGAGCACATGTTCAGCAGGCTGGTTCTTTAGTTTCACCAGACAGATTAAGGTTTGACTTCACTCATTTTGAGGCGCTTTCAGCTGAAGACTTGAGAAGAATAGAAAACATAGTTAACGATAAAATTATGGAATCACTTGATGTTGAAACTATTGAAACAAGCATAGATGAAGCAAGAAGAATGGGAGCAACGGCTCTATTCGATGAAAAATATGCAGATATTGTAAGGGTTGTTAAGGCTGGAGAATACAGCATGGAGCTTTGTGGAGGTACCCATGTTTTGAATACTGCAACTATTGGATTATTTAAGATTGTTTCAGAAGGCGGTGTTGCAGCAGGAATAAGAAGAATTGAAGCTGTAACAGGTAAGGGAGCACTGAAATATATTGAATCTCTTGAAAACCTAATAAAGGATGTTGCAGTAACTTTAAAGAGCAACATAAAGGATATTCCAAGAAGAACTGAAGCATTAGTAAATGAACTTAAGGAAAAGGAAAGAGAAATAGAAACATTGAAATCCAAGATGGCAAAGGATGCTGCTGGAAACCTTTTGAATGAAGCAAAGGATGTAAAAGGAGTTAAGGTTATTACTGCTTCGTTAGACCTAGATGTAGATGCCCTAAGGGAACTTGGAGATAAACTAAAGGAAAAGATTGAAAATTGTGTTGTTGTTCTTGCAGGGGTTAAGGATGATAAGGTGAACTTCGTTGCAATGGCAACAAAAAAGGCTGTATCAAATGGAGTTCATGCAGGCAATATTATCAGAGAAGTCGCAAAAATAGCAGGTGGCGGCGGCGGTGGAAGACCAGACATGGCACAAGCTGGTGGTAAGGATAAATCAAAGGTTAACGCTGCACTTGAAGCAGTATATAGTTTGGTTGAGGGTATGGTTAAACAGTAATAATTATGTTTTATCAAAAGAAAGATTGATTAACTAAAATCTAAGGCATCTTATATAAGGTGCCTTAGATTTCGTTTATTTAATAGACAAAATATGCATAAATAAACAAAAGATATAGTTTTAGCATTTAATTTATAATTAAATACTTTGCAATTATAAAATAGTAACTCGTCCCCAAAAAATTTAAGTTGCATAGTATATATTATATAGAAACATTAAAGGGGATGAGGTTATGCAACGTAAGGGCAAGTTTATTTTAATGACAAGGGAAGAGTTTAAAAATTTTATCAACAATTTAAAAATTAATAGAAAAATTACTTTGATTCAGAACCACCATACCTATATACCAAACTATAAACACTTTAAGAACAACCACTTTGTATTACTTGAGGGAATGGAAAGAAGTCATCTTGAGAGAGGATTTGAAGAAATAGGCCAAAATATTACTATTTTCCCTGATGGGTTGATTGCTATTTGTAGGCCATTAGAAGAAGCACCAGCATGTATAAAGGGGGCAAACAGCACTGGAATCTGCATTGAAAGCGTTGGGAACTTTGATGTGGGCGGAGATAAGATGAGCGAAGAGCAAAAGAAGACTATTGTTTTTGTAAATGCCGTTCTATGTAAGAAATTTAAATTGATACCGAGTATCAATACAATTGTATATCATCATTGGTATGACTTGAACACAGGGAAAAGAACAAATGGAACAGGTTCTACAAAATCCTGCCCTGGAACAAACTTTTTTGGAGGTAATACTGTAGAGGCAGCAAATAGAAAATTTATTCCTTTGGTTTTAGAGGAATTAAAAAAATTGTAAAGAGGTAGTCGTATAAAAAACTAATCTTCAATTTAAGATTCTACATTTAAAGAGCCTAATAGAAAGATTTAAAAAAGTGCCTCTCATAAGCCTCGGAAATCTTTCTTGAGGCTCATGTATAAATCTTATTAATAGACTAAACTAATTTTGCGACAGACCCTTTACCTATTAAGCAATTTTCTAATTAGATTGATTTATTAATTTTATTTGGTATAATAATTATAAGAATTGGAAAATATCTTTATATAGCACTTAAGAAGGGTGTGAGAAAAATGCAAGAAAATAAAGAGGGAACAATGCAGTTTAAATTTAGCGTTGATAATAATACAAAGGTTCAGGAAATTTTAAAGGAAGTTTATGCAGCATTAAAGGAAAAGGGATATAACCCAATAAATCAGCTCGTAGGGTATATTTTGTCTGGAGATCCAACTTATATAACAAGTCATAAAAATGCAAGAGCAATCATAAGAAAAATAGAAAGAGATGAGCTTTTGGAGGAGCTATTAAGATCATATCTTGAAAAATAATGCATGCAAGTTACCTTGCATGCTAAATTTTTGTTCGAGGAGGAATTGTTTTGGAATATATAAGATTAGGAGATTCTAATCTATTAGTTTCAAAGCTTTGCTTTGGAAGTTTGACTATTGGTCCATTACAGTCTAACCTGCCTTTGGAGGAAGGGGCAAATGTTATTTTAGAAGCTTTTAATAACGGGGTCAACATTATAGACACTGCAAAGCTATATAAGACATACCCCTATATTAAAAGGGCACTTGAGTTATATGAAGGTAGGAACAATATAATTATTTCAAGCAAATCCTACGATTGGACTTACGATGGCATGAAGGAAAGCATAAAAGAAGCTTTAAGAGAACTTAATGTTGATTCAATTGGCATATTTATGATGCATGAGCAGGAAAGTAGATTAACTCTAAAGGGACATCAAGAGGCATTAAGGTGTCTTGTAGATGCAAAAAAAGCAGGTCTTATAAAGGCAGTTGGAGTATCAACTCATGCAGTTGAAGTAGTTGAGGCAATATCCCAAATGGGAGAGGTTGATGTTATTCATCCTATTTTTAATAAGAGGGGGCTTGGAATAATCGATGGAAATATTGAAGATATGAAAAATGCAATAGAGCTAGCTTTTAAATCTGGAAAAGGCATTTTAGCAATGAAACCATTAGGCGGAGGAAATCTGATTAAAAATGTGGATGAAGCATTTGAGTTTGTTTTGAATTATCCTTACCTTCATTCTATTGCAGTGGGAATGCAATCAGTTGAAGAGGTTCATGCTAATATTTCAAGATTTGAGGGTAAAAAAATTGATGAAGAAATAATTAATAGGTTAAAAAATAAGAGGAGAAAACTTCACGTTGAAGAATGGTGTGAAGGATGCGGAGACTGTGTCAACAACTGCCCAAATGATGCATTATTCATTGAAGATGATATTGTTAAGGTAAAACGTGAAAAATGTCTTTTATGCGGTTATTGTTCTGCATATTGTAAAAATTTTTGTTTGAAAATAATTTAAGGAGGCAATTTTGTGAGAATACTTGGATTAGATATTGGAGAAAAAAGGATAGGAATTGCATTAAGCGACCCTTTAGGCTGGACTGCACAAAGCTTAAAAACATTAGAGAGAAGGGGTATTAAAAGCGACTTAATGGAAATAATAAAAATAATAAATGAACATAATATTGAAAAGATAGTAGTTGGCCTTCCAAAGAATATGAATGGCAGTTTAGGACCTGCAAGTGAGAAGGTTATGAGGTTTTGTGAAAAGCTAAAGGAAAAAACTGATAAGGAAATAGTTTTTGAGGATGAAAGATTAACGACTATGCAAGCTGAGAGAATACTTATTGATGCTGATATGTCTAGAAAAAAAAGAAAGGGAGTCATTGACTCTGTTGCTGCAACTTTCATACTCCAAAGCTATCTTGACAGGAATAGAAAAATTTAGTTGACAAAAATTTCTTTTAAATTTACAATTACATTATATTATTAGAAATGAGGTGTTAATTATGGCACATGACCATCATCATGACCATGACCATGAACATGAAAATGTTGTAGTTTTAACTGATGAAAACGGAGTTGAAACTGAATTCGAGATAATCACATCACTTGAAGTTGAAGATAAGCTTTATTATGTATTGTATCCACTCGATACTGATGATGATGAGGCTGTAGTTTTAAGATACGACGAGGATGAAAACGGTGAAGGTTCTCTTGCTGCAATTGAAGACGATGAAGAATTCGACAAGGTTGCAAGAGCTTACGAAGAGTGGCTTGAAGAAGAAGACTTCGAAGAATTCGAAGACGATGAGGAAGACGAATTTTAAAAAAAAATCGCCAACACTTAGTGTTGGCGATTTTTTTAGGTGTCAGGCTCTTAAGATGAAGTTTTAAATAAAATTATTAAGAAAATGTAGATGATTTTTCGTGATAATATTGACAATCATTCTCATTCATAATATAATAATATTGAGAATAAAATTCATTTTAATTTACATATATTGGAGGTGAGCCTTATGACTCTTGATAAGGCAAAAATTGGCCAAAGGATAGTCATTAAAAACATACTTGATGATAATATAAGGGTTCAGGCAATCAGGCTTGGGCTATACGAAGGGGCAAAGGTAAGTTGTTCTGCAAAAATACCTTTTGGACCAATAATTCTAGGAAACAGATTACAGGAAATTGCAATAGGAAGAGAACTGGCAAAGAAAATTAAAGTTGACGTTATAAATTAATTTAGTGGAGGGTGCTTATGAACTGCTGTGAAGGGTTAAAAATTGATATTCCAAAGGGAGCTAAAAAAATTGTTTTAGCAGGCAATCCAAACGTAGGGAAGTCTGTGTTTTTTAATGCACTAACAGGCGTATATGTGGATGTTTCAAACTTCCCAGGAACTACTGTGGATGTTTCGCATGGTAAATTTGGCGATGATGTTGTAATGGATACTCCAGGCGTATATGGAGTTTCATCCTTTAATGATGAAGAGAAGGTAGCAAAGGATGTTATAATTTATGGCGATATAATACTTAATATAGTTGATGCTTTGCACCTTGAAAGAGATTTGTTCTTAACATTGCAACTTATAGATATGGGCAAGCCCGTTATTGTAGCTCTTAATATGATGGATGATGTTGAGAGAAACGGAATCAAAATAGATGTTGAAAAATTAAGCAATTTGCTTGGCGTTCCTGTAATACCAACAATAGCTATAAAAGGCAAAGGAATTGATGAGGTAAAGAAAAATCTATATAATGCACGAGTTGGGAATGCAAACCCGCATATTATGAAGTATCTCAAGGACATAGTGGAAAAAGTAGAACACCAAAGCGAAGCTTTGTTGATCCTTGAAGATGATGATGAATTCTTAAACGCATATGGATTTAGTAGAATGAATTTACGAGAAGAAATATACAGATTAAGAAGACAAGCTGTTGATGAAATTATATCTAAAGTTATAATTAATGATAATGAGAAGAATTCTATCAGACAAAAATTGGGATACTATATGTTAAATCCAATAACGGGGATTCCAATTCTTGCTGTTGTATTATATATTATGTTTAAGGTTATAGGCGTTTTTGTAGCGGGGACAATAGTAGGTATAACAGAAGAAACGATTATGCAGGGATATTATGAACCTTTTGTTAAAGGAATTTTTGCTAATCTATTTGGAGATAATACTGTATTATACAGAGCTTTTGCAGGTGAATTTGGAATTTTAACATTAACTCCGACCTATGTTTTAGGACTTTTAATGCCGCTTGTTATAGGGTTTTATTTCTTTATGTCACTTTTGGAGGACTCAGGATATCTACCAAGAATAGCGTCATTATCAGACAAGGTTCTATCCTTCTTTGGATTAAACGGAAGAGCTATAATACCTATAATACTTGGATTTGGATGCATAACCATGGCAACAATAACAACAAGACTTCTTGGAACAAGACGCGAAAAGATTATTGCAACGGCACTTTTGGGATTAACCATTCCATGTTCTGCACAATTGGGTGTGATAGCTGGTATGATTGCTCCACTTGGCGCAAAGTATCTACTCATATATTTAGTGACTATTTTCTTTGTTTTTGCACTGACAGGAACTATATTAAATAAAGTGCTTCCTGGTGAATCTTCTCATTTATTTATAGATTTGCCTCCAATAAGAATGCCTAGGATATCAAATGTCGTAAAAAAGACATGGACAAAAACATGGATGTTTTTAAAGGAAGCAACACCATTATTTGCTTTAGGCGCCGTTATTATAACATTCTTAAGCGAAACTAATCTTCTTGTTGTGATACAAAACTTCTTTGCTCCATTTACAGTAAACTTTTTAAAATTACCAAAGGAAGCAGCAAATGCATTTATTATGGGAATAATAAGAAGAGACTTTGGAGCTGCAGGTTTAACTGATCTTACTCTAACTCCCGAACAAACTGTGGTTTCGCTTGTTACTATAACCCTCTTCGTTCCTTGCATTGCATCAATAATTGTGATGTTTAAAGAAAGAAGTAAAAAAGAAGCATTGACAATTTGGCTTGGAAGCTTTATTGCAGCGTTTTTAGTAGGCGGAATATTAGCTTTTATTTTGATATGAAGGTGATATTATGGAAATAAAATGTCCTACATGTGGATACTTGGCAAAGGATACAACTGTTTGCCCAAGATGTAAAACAACTATCTTATCTTGTTTTAATTGCAGTGGAAATTGTCTCAAATGTTCTAAGTTAAAGAGCAATGAAAAGTGATTTTCAATTGAAAGCCACTTGACAATGATAAATATTATATGTAAAATTTAACTAATGAATTTAAATTAATTGAGGTGTGGATTCTGTGATGATGTCAAAAGAGGAGACAGAAAAATTAAAACAAGATTTGAAGGAGAGAGGATATAAGCTAACTCCACAAAGAAGAGCCATTTTAAACGCTATAATTGACAGCGAAGGCAGACACCTATCGCCAGAGGAAATTTACGACCTTGTAAAGATGGAATGCCCTGAAATTGGTCTTGCAACGGTATATAGAACAGTTCAATTGCTTGAAAAGATGGGCATATTATATAAAATGAACTTTGATGACGGAGTAAGCAGATATGAACTTGTTCATAGCACTGAAGACCATCAGCACCATCATCTTATTTGCGTAAAATGTGGTGATATTCAGGAAGTAGAAGATGACCTTTTGGATTCCCTTGAGGAAAAAATAACAGGTTTATATAACTTTAAAATTACAAATCACGACGTAAAGTTCTACGGAATATGCAAGAAATGTAAGTAAAATTTTGCATGTGAATTGCAATTGCAATTCTACATGCTTTATTTTTTAATAAAATTTGGGCTAAAAATTATATATTCATGAATTTTGTGGTAAAATACATAATAAGGATTGAACGTAGCTTAAAATGAAGGAGGGAATTTTTTTGACTAAGAAGGATAAAATAAGAATTGTTCCATTGGGTGGTGTAAATGAAATTGGAAAGAACATGACAATGATTGAATATAAAAACGAAATCATTGTAATAGATTGCGGACTTATGTTCCCTGAGGAGGAAATGTTTGGCATTGATATAGTTATTCCAGATGTTACATACCTCATAAAAAATAAAGATAAGGTAAAAGGTATATTTTTAACCCATGGACATGAAGATCATATTGGAGCACTTCCATATGTTCTTAAACAATTAAATGTTCCTGTTTATGGAACAAGACTAACGCTCGGAATTGTGGAAACAAGATTAAAGGATCACGGATTATTGACAACTACGGATTTAAGGGTTGTTAATGCAGGTGAGGTTATAAAATTAGATCATATTAAAGTAGAATTTATAAGAAACTGCCATAGCATTGCTGATTCCTGCTCTCTTGCTATACATACTGGACTTGGAACAATCGTTCACACAGGGGATTTTAAAATCGATTATACTCCAATAGATGGTGCGCAGATGGACCTTGCAAGGCTTGCAGAGCTTGGACGCCAAGGAGTTCTGTTATTGCTTGCAGACAGCACAAATGTAGAAAGACAAGGTTATACTATGTCGGAAAGGATTGTTGGAGAGACTTTTGACAATATTTTTTCTGAAGCAAGCGGAAGAATAATAGTTGCTACATTTGCTTCAAATGTTCACAGATTGCAGCAGATTATAAATTCTGCCTATAAGTTTAACAGAAAAGTTGCTGTTTCAGGACGTAGTGTTGAAAATATAGTTGAGGTTGCATACGCCCTAGGTTATCTTGATGTTCCTGAAGGATTGATGATAAGTATAGACGATATAAACAAATACAATGACAAACAAATCGTTATAATAACAACTGGTAGCCAGGGAGAGCCTATGTCTGCCCTAGCGAGGATGTCGACTTCTGAGCACAAAAAAGTTGAAATTAAAGAAGGAGATTTGGTAATAATTTCTGCAACACCGATCCCTGGAAACGAAAAGCTTATTTCAAGGGTTATAAATCAACTTTTCAAAAAGGGTGCTAACGTATATTATCAATCTCTCGCAGATGTGCATGTGTCCGGACATGCCTGTCAGGAGGAGTTGAAGCTTATTCATACATTGACTAAACCAAAATATTTTATGCCTGTTCACGGTGAATATAGGCACTTAAAGCAGCATTCATTTTTAGCAAATAAGCTTGGAATGGATATGTCAAATATATTTATAGCTGATATAGGTCAGACTCTTGAAATTACAAGGGATGGAGCAAAGCTAAATGGATATGTCCCTGCAGGTCAGGTCCTTGTTGATGGACTTGGAGTAGGAGACGTTGGAAGCATTGTATTGAGGGATAGAAAGCATTTATCTCAGGATGGCATTTTAACTGTTGTAGTAACCATTGACCGTTCAAGCGGAAAGGTGATTGCGG
This sequence comes from Caloramator mitchellensis, assembly GCF_001440545.1. NCBI lineage: Bacteria > Bacillati > Bacillota > Clostridia > Eubacteriales > Clostridiaceae > Caloramator > Caloramator mitchellensis. The sequence continues at coordinate 82,077 of NZ_LKHP01000006.1, read as the reverse complement.
GACCTGATATTATATCAAGAGGATTTGTTTATGTCAGAGAATCAGAAGATTTAATAGAGCAGGCAAAGCAGCTCGTTAAAAAATCAATTGACCAGATGCTTAGCAACCAAATTACCGAATGGTCTGCACTCAAATCAACTATTAAAGATATTCTAAGAGATTTTCTGTATGAAAAAACTAAGAGAAAGCCTATGATTCTGCCAATTATTATGGAAATATAATTTATATGGGGGTGTTTCTATGTATATTTATGACAAAGTTCATGAATTTGCAAGGGAATTAAAGAATACTCCTGAGGTTATGAACTATAAAAGAGCACTCGATAAACTAAACTCAAATTCAACACATAAAAAAATGGTTGAAGATTTGAGAAAGATGCAGTTTGAAATTTATTCGTTGCAGCTTCAGGGGAAGGAACCATCGAAGGAACAAATGGAGGCATACAGCAACATTTCAAACGTAATTAGTTTAAACCCTGAAATTCATGAATTTTTGGAAGCTGAGATGAGATTTTTAACTCTGTGGCAGGATATGTTTAAAATTATTACCGATACAATCGGAATAGACATTAATCCAGGTATCTAGGATGGTGGGTTTATGGAAAGAAAAACTCAATATATTGCAAAGGCAGGTCTTATAGCAGCAATTTATGCAGTTCTTACTATATTTTTAATGCCGATATCTTACGGACCAGTTCAATTTAGAATTTCAGAAGCATTGACGGTATTACCATTTATTGAGCCAGCTGCTGTTCCAGGACTTTTTATAGGTTGCATATTCGCTAACTATTTCGGAGGTCTTGGCTGGGTAGATATTGTATTTGGCAGCTTGACAACACTTGCAGCAGCATACCTTACAAGCAAGATGCCAAATAAATATCTTGCAGTTTTACCACCAATATTTCTTAATGCATTTATTGTAGCTATATGGGTTCAGCAATTTATAGGTGAAGAAGTCAAAATAAAGGGTTTAAGTCCATACTGGATTACAGTAGGAACTATAGGCTTTGGAGAATTTGTAACTGCAGGAATTTTAGGCTTAATTGTATTAGCAGCTTTTGAAAGAATAAAGAAATAATTAAAACTAATTTGCCATCAGGAGATGATATTATGGCAACTGAAATAAAAGAGAGCCTATATTAGAGGCTCTCTTTTGTAAGTTTAGAGAATACTAACTCGTAAGAATGGTCAATTAATTTATTAATTTCTTCTATTGGGACGCTCCCATCAATGATAACTGTGTTCCAATGCTTTTTGTTTAAATGATAACCTGGAATTACTGATTTATATTGATATCTTAAAAATTCTGCCAGTATTGGCTCACATTTCAACGATATATTTAAATTGTTTTCCCTTACTTGAATAATCGCAAACATCCTTGAACCAACTTTTATTACCGCAATATCTGGTCCAAAAGGATAATCCAACTTTGAAAAAGGTTTTGAAAGACAATAGTCTAAAAAGTTCTGCATTTTCATTTATTTCACCTCAATAATAATTCTAACATTTTTTATCTATTTATAAAATATCATCTTTTTTATATTCATTTTCTTGAGTTAAAATATACAAAGTGATATAATAGCAAAGAGTGAAATCAACAAATTTCAACAAAATATTTATTGGAGTTTTGTGTTAAAATAAATATGAACCTTTTTTATTTGGAGGTTAATATGAGCAATATAGTTCATGATTATATAGAAGAATATATAAGAGAGCTAATACCTGGGAATACTGGATTAATAAAAGAGTTGGAAGAATATGCTGCTGCAAATGATGTTCCAATTGTTCATAAGGAAGTTGTAAAGCTTATGAGTATATTAATTAAATCACACGACATAAATAATATACTTGAGGTTGGAGCTGCCATAGGATATTCCTCAATAGTGATGGCTAATGCTGGTGCAAGCAGAATTATAACTATCGAAAGAGATGATGAAATGTATAACAAGGCTATTGAAAATATAAGGAATGCTAATCTAACTGATAAAATTAACGTAATTAAGGGAGATGCACTTGAAGAGTTAAAAAAACTTGAAGGGAAATATGACATGATTTTTTTGGATGCAGCTAAAGGGCATTATATACATTTTCTTCCTGAATGCTTAAGGCTGTTAAAGCAGGGAGGCCTTTTAATTTCAGACAATGTTCTTTTTAGAGGGATGATAGCAACTAACGATTTAGTAAAAAGAAGAAAAATAACTATTGTGAAGAGGCTGAGAAAATATCTTACAACCATTTCAAACATGCCGGAACTTGAAACTGTTGTTCTACCGATTGGCGATGGGCTTGCAATTAGCCTTAAAGTAGCGGAGGTGAAAAAATGAAGATAGAATTATTGGCTCCTGCCGGCAATCTTGAGAAATTAAAAACCGCAATAATTTACGGTGCCGATGCAGTTTATATAGGAGGAGAAGCATATAGCTTAAGAGCTATGGCAGATAATTTTGATACAGAAACGATGAAAGAAGCTCTAAAATTTGCTCATGACAGAGGAGTAAAGGTATATGTTACTGTAAATATATTCCCGCACAACGATGATTTAAAAGGATTGCCTGAATATATTAAAACACTTGATGAAATTGGAGTGGATGCCATTATTGTCTCTGACCTTGGCGTTTTTTCAATAGTAAAGGATGTCGCTCCAAACTTGGAAGTTCATATAAGCACTCAGGCGAATAATACAAATTATAAGACCTGTGAATTTTGGCATAATCTTGGAGCAAAAAGAGTTGTCCTGGCAAGGGAGTTATCGCTTAAAGAGATAAAGGAGATAAGAGAAAAAGCTCCAAAGGATTTGGAAATTGAGGCATTTGTTCATGGTGCTATGTGCATGGCATATTCTGGAAGGTGTCTATTGTCAAACTATATGACCCATAGGGACGCCAACAGAGGTGCATGCGCACATCCTTGCAGATATAAATATTATCTTGTTGAAGAAAAAAGGCCAGGAGAATATTACCAGGTTTTCGAGGACGAAAGAGGCACCTATATAATGAACTCAAATGATTTATGTATGATTGAATATATTCCTGAACTTGTTGAAAGTGGAATTACAAGTTTTAAAATTGAAGGAAGAATGAAGAGTTCATATTATGTTGCAACAGTCGTTAAAGCTTATAGACAGGCAATAGATAGCTATTTAAAGGATAAGGAAGATTATAAATTCAATCCCAAATGGCTTGAGGAGCTTTCAAAAGCCAGCCATAGAGAATTTTCAACTGGATTTTATTTTGGAAAGCCTAAAAAACAGGTATACGAAAGTTCATCTTATATAAGAACACATGATATAGTAGGACTTGTTTTGGACTACGATGAAGAAAATAAAATAGCAACTATTGAGCAAAGAAATAAAGTATTCAAGGGTGATACCGTAGAGGTTTTAACTCCTAAGGACGATAATTATAATATAGTTTTAGATGAAATGTGGAATTTAGATGGAGATGCTATTGAATCGACACCTCATCCACAGATGATTTATAAATTAAAAACAGATGCTAAACTAAAGCCTTACGATATGCTTGTTAAGGAGAAAGGGGATAGTGATGAGTAAACCGCTGTTAATTGGAATTGCAGGAGGAACAGGCTCAGGAAAAAGCACAGTAGCAAAGGAAATATTCCAAAGCCTTCCTGGTGAAAATATTGTTGTAATTGAACAGGATTCATATTATAAGGACCAGAGCCATTTATCTTTAGAGGATAGAGTTAAAACCAACTACGACCATCCAGATGCATTTGATACCGAATTGTTGATTGAGCATTTAAAAACGCTCCTTAATGGTAACCCTATAGACAAGCCTATTTACGACTTTGAAGTTCATAATAGAAAAAAGGAAACAGTCAAGGTTGAGCCTAAAGATATTATAATACTCGAAGGAATATTAATCTTAGCTGAACCAGAAATTAGAAATTTGTTAGACATTAAAATATTCGTTGACACCGACGCCGATGTAAGAATAATAAGAAGGATAAGAAGAGATATTAAAGAAAGAGGAAGAACAATAGATTCGGTAATTGAACAATATATGGGGGTTGTAAGACCGATGCACCTTCAATTTGTCGAACCAACAAAAAGATACGCAGATATAATAATTCCTGAAGGCGGTTACAACAAGGTAGCAATCGACATACTCATAGCTAAGGTCAAACACATTTTATCAATAAAGTAAATGTTTTTTATTAAAGATATTTGATTAATATTACTTTAAGTTATTTTTTAATCATAGAAATAATCTATTAAATGAGCCCCATGAATTGATGTTAAAATCAATCATGGGGCTTATGAATTTTAAATATGTATAATTTATTGTAACCATAATTGGGGTAATGTGCATATAATATTACATATCTATCTGTAGGAGTGGCACATTGTTTATTGATATTATAATATCAGCATTACTTTACACATCAAATTTTATTGGATATCTAACTAATGGAAAATCGTTTCCTCAACCTCTTACAGAAGAAGAAGAATCTGCCTTGTTTATCGCTTATAAAAATGGAGATGATAAGGCAAAAAATGAGTTGATAATTAGAAATTTAAGATTGGTAGCTCATGTTATAAAAAAATTTAATCCTCAACCTAAGGATGCTGACGACTTGATATCAATTGGAACAGTAGGTCTTATAAAAGCAATTGAAACATTTAATAAGGATAAAGGTAGCAGATTTGCAACGTATGCAGCAAGGTGCATTGAAAATGAAATATTGATGTTTGTTAGAAGCACCAAAAAATCAAAATCTGAAGTTTATCTTCAGGACCCTATTGGAATGGATAGGGAAGGAAACGAGATTTGTTTGATTGATATTCTCGGAACCGATAGCGATAGAATAGTTGATGAAGTTGATAATAAGATATCAACAAAAAAGTTGAAAAATTTATTAGGAAAAGTATTAGATGAAAAAGAAAAATTGATAATTGAATTAAGATATGGAATCACAGGTGAACCGCTAACACAGAGAGAAATAGCGAAAATGCTTGGTATATCAAGGTCGTATGTATCAAGGATAGAAAAGAAAGCGCTTAAAAAATTATCTAAGGCTATGAAACTATAATAAAGGTATTTCAGAGAAATTCTGGAATACCTTTATCGATTTTTTTAGAATAATTATCTTTATTTATGCAAAATTTGTAATATAATATTATTTGAGTATGTTTTTAGAGGTGTATTATGGAAGACATTTTTTTGCCGGATTATTATGTGCCAAGCATTTATGCGATTGATTATGATAAACTAAGTGAATTAGGAATTTCAAATCTTATTATCGACATAGATAATACAATAATGCCATGGGGAAGTAAAGAACCAGATATTAAAGCAAAAACTCTATTAAATCGTTTGATTGAAAAAGGGTTCAATATTTGCCTTTTATCTAATAGTTCTGCAGAAAGAGTAAGGATGTTTAAAGGTGATTTAAAAATTTACACCTATTCGTCAATTGGAATAAAACCTATGAAAAAAATGTTCATTGGTGCATTAAAGGCTTTAAATGCGAATAGGGAAAATACTTGTGTAATAGGTGACCAGATTTATTCTGATATACTAGGAGCTAAAAGATGCGGTATAAAATCAATACTTGTTGACCCTATTGATAAAACTGAATTTATTACTACGAGGCTTGTAAGAAAAATAGAAATAAAAATTAGAAAACAATTAAATTATTCAAAGGAGATAATTAAAGATGAATAACTTATACGGACTAATTGGTGAAAAGTTATCTCACAGTAAATCTCCCGAGATACATGATTTAATTATGAAAAAATTAAGCATAATAGGAAATTACCATTTGTTTGAGGTTAATGAAGCCGATTTGAAGATGGCAATAGAAGGATTACAAGTATTGAATTTTAAAGGAATTAATGTAACTATACCATATAAAATTAAGATAATTGATTTTCTGGATGGATGTTCAGATGAAGTAAAATCAATAGGTTCAGTAAATACTATAAAATTTACTAATAAAAATGCATTCGGATATAATACAGATTATTTCGGCTTTATATCTTTATTAAGAAGGTTTGATATTGATGTGCATGGTAAAATAGCGGTTATACTTGGAACAGGCGGTTCTTCAAGAGCAGTAATGAAATCTTTAGTAGATTTAGGGACAAAAGAAATAATATTTGCCTCGAGAAATAGAAATTTAAATGAAATAAACGGATCGAGGGTTATAGATTATCAAGAACTTGCCAAAATTAAAGGAGATTTACTTATAAATTGCACACCTGTTGGAATGAGTCCAAACTTTGACTCATCACCAGTTGAAAAAGAATGTGTAAAAAATTTCGAAACAATTATTGATTTGATTTACAATCCATTTAAAACCAAGCTTATAAAATATGCCGATGATTTAAATATTAGAGCTTTTAATGGATTTTACATGCTTGTAGCTCAGGCCGTTAAATCCCAGGAAATTTGGAATAACACAAAATTAAGTGATGATAATATAGAAAAAATTTATCAGGAATTAGTTGAAAATATGTTTATTTCCCGCAAAAAAAAGGAATAATCAAGATAAAACGTTGCGGGTGGTATTATGGATTTACAGATAAATATTGGAACCTACAAGAAACTCAATAAATATAAAGGCCTTGAAGAAAAACATAAAGCAAAACATGATTTGAACTACTTTTATTTTAATGAATGTTTAAACGATGATTTTAATCAGTTCTTGATTAAAAATTATGGAATCATGACGTTGTTTGATAGCCCAGAAAGAATAATATTCGGTGTTAATGAGGATACAGACAAAAATAAGCTTAACGAGATAATAAGCAAAACAAAAAAAGAAATAGTTATATTGGATGTAAGTTTAAGCTGTATTAATAGTGTTATAGAACAGACTAACAATAAAAAGATTGAAACTGAAATTCAAATTTCGCCAATTGCGATGCTATTAGATTGGATTTTAAAATATAGCATAGATAAAAAGGCAAGCGACATACATTTTGAGCCTTTTGAAAAATATGTTAAAGTTAGGAGCAGGGTTGATGGTGATTTAACAGAAATAATAAGAATTACTCACGAGGCTTATAATATGCTTTTAAACAGAATAAAAATACTCTCAGGTCTTGATATTTCTGAGAAAAGACTGCCGCTTGATGGAAAGCTTAAATGGGAAAATGAAAGTGAAAGATATGATTTAAGAATATCAACAATTCCAACTGTTTTTGGAGAAAAAACAGTCATAAGAATATTGAACAAAAACGAAATTTTTATAAATAAAAATTGTTTAGGGATGAATTTGGAACAACAGAAATTGTTTAATAAAATTATTTATAAACATAAAGGAATTATATTAGTTACAGGTCCAACTGGAAGCGGAAAGTCAACGACATTATATGCAATTATTAATGAACTTAACAATCAAAAAAATAACATAATAACTATTGAGGATCCCATCGAATATACAATTGAAGGCATAAATCAAATAAATGTTAACCCAAAATCAGGATTAACTTTTTCAGTTGGACTTAGGTCGATGTTAAGACAGGACCCTGATGTAATTGTGGTAGGAGAAATAAGAGATTTTGAGACTGCCGATATTGCGTTAAAGGCAGCAATAACAGGCCATCAAGTAATTAGCACATTTCATACAAATGATGCGGTTTCTACAATAACAAGACTGTTAGATATGGGAATAGAGCCATATTTATTAGCGTCAGCATTAAATGGCATAATATCACAAAGGCTTGTAAAGAAGATATGCCCTTACTGCAGATATATAGTAAATAAAAATGATATTGAAAACAAATTCTGGGGTAAAAAGGCAAAACTATATAAAGGTAAGGGTTGTTCATATTGTAATTATACTGGCTATAAAGGGAGAGTAGGAGTATTTGAAATACTTGAAGTTACGGATGAAATAAGAAGTCTAATTTCTAAAGATTATTGTGAATTAAATTTAAAGATGAAAATTAAAGATTATAGCGCTTCATCGATTGTTGATGTTTGTAAAGAACTAGTTTTAAGTGGCATAACAACCACAGAAGAATTTCTAAAAATAAATTACTTTTGAGAGGGGGATTTCAAATGTTAAATATCGATACTATATTAATAAGAGCTGTTGAAATGGAGGCTTCAGATATACATATTACTGTTGGCATACCACCAACCTTTAGAATAAACGGTATATTGAAGCATATAGGAGAAGAAAAGGTAACTCCTAAGGACACTGAATATTGCGCTAAGTCTATTTTGACTGAAGAACAATATGAACGTTATTTGCAATATGGAGAAATTGATTTATCATATTCAATTCAGGGTATTGGGAGATTTAGGGTCAATATATTTAAACAACGAGGAAGTGATGCTTTAGCAATAAGAACTGTTGCACCTCAAATACCAACGCTTGAGAAATTAAACATGCCTCCTGTTTTAAAGGAATTATGCACTAAAAATAGAGGCTTAGTGTTAGTTACAGGACCAACTGGAAGCGGTAAATCTACAACCCTAGCAGCAATGATAAATGAGATAAACAGTTCAAGAAATTGCCATATAATAACTCTTGAAGACCCTGTTGAATATTTACATAAGCACAAGAGCAGCATAGTAAATCAAAGAGAAATAGGCTATGATAGCAAGTCCTATGCAAATGCTCTTAGGGCTGCTTTAAGAGAAGACCCTGATGTAATACTTGTAGGTGAGATGAGAGATTTAGAAACTATATCAATAGCTATAACAGCTGCTGAAACAGGACACCTTGTTTTTTCAACACTACATACTATTGGTGCATCTAAAACAATTGATAGAATAGTTGACGTTTTCCCTCCTCACCAGCAACAGCAGATAAAGGTTCAACTCGCGGCTGTTTTAGAAGGAGTTATTTCTCAACAGCTTATTACGAGGGCTGATGGAAAAGGCAGAGTTTGTGCTATGGAAATAATGGTTGCTACACCTGCTGTTAGAAACTTAATAAGAGAAGGTAAAACCCATCAAATAGATTCTATAGTTCAAACAGGTGGTAGATATGGAATGAAGACGATGGATTCCTCTCTAGTGGAACTATTTAAAAAAGGATTAATTACCGAAGAGGATGCACTGACTTACTCAGTTGATAAGGACATAATGGAAAGATTAATGAGACTATAAAGAGGTGTTATTAATGCATACCCCTTTAGCAATGATTAAGATAAAAGGGGATGCAGGGGGAGTTAAAGGAATAAGAAAATTTACAAATGAAGAAACATCTGTTTTATTTAAACAGATACATTTGATATCGAGTTCAGGAGTTAATATTATAAAAGGAATCGAAATTATTAAATCGATGTCAGAAGATGACAAAGTTTTTAAAACATTGGATTTGCTAAGCAAGCAAATAATACAAGGTGAAAATTTAAGTGATATTTTTGAGAAATACAATTTAATTCCGAGCTTTGCAATATATATGATGAGGGTAGGAGAAAGGTCTGGAAAACTTGACAAGATACTGTTGGAACTTGCAGATTATTATGAGAACGAGGCAAGAATTGTCAAAAACATACAACAGGCTTTGACCTACCCATTGATATTGTTTATTACTTCAGTCCTAGTAGCAATGATGCTAGCTCTAAAGGTAATACCTAATCTTATTTCAATTTTGCATCAGTTAAACATTAAAGAACTGCCATATATTACAAAGATAATAATAAGTATGAGTAGTAATATTGATATATTATTGATAGTTTTAGCTAACTTTTTATTTACAATAGTTATTCTTTTAAAAAGTAAAAATCCATCCATTAAAAAATATTTAGATTCATTTTTACTTAAGATTCCAATATACAAAACAGTAGAGATTAAATTACTAACATCTAGAATTGCAAAAAGTTTGTATATACAGATTTCAAGCGGTATTAGTATTTTAGATAGCTTAATTCTTTCAGAACAATTAATAAAAAACTATAATATCAGATTAAAATATATTAAAATAATCGAAGAAATAAAACATGGCAATTCTCTTGGGTCAACATTTAAAAAATATAATTTGTTTCCTAAAATTTTTACTGAACTTATCTCTGTTGGAGAAGAAACAGGAAATTTAGAAGATACTCTCAACAAACTTTCTATATATTTTGAAAATGATGTAGAAAAAAGATTAATTGGGATTGTTAAATTGATGGAGCCAATTTTAATTATTTTCATATCTATTATCATAGGAGTTATGGTTCTGGCATTTTTGCTTCCGATGTTTAAGATATATAACAATTTATTTTAGAGTAAGGGGGGAAAATATTGATTTTTATTATTTTTTTATTAGGACTAATTGTAGGAAGTTTTTTAAATGTCTGTATTTATAGGATTCCTAGAGATGAATCGGTTGTCTTTCCAGCATCGCATTGTGCTAACTGCTACCATAAATTAGCGTGGCATGATTTGTTTCCACTGTTTAGTTATTTGTTTCTAAAAGGCAGATGCAGATATTGTAATTCAAAAATATCAATTAGATACCCAATAATCGAATTATTAAATGGATTAATTTATATATTGTTGTTTATAAAATTTGGTTTAACACTAATCTTTATAAAATATTCAATACTGTCATCATTAATAATCGTGATATCAGTAATCGATTTATTTACAACTGATATATATACAAATACAATCTATTTTGGAACAGCAGTTGGGATAATTTTTATTTTTATTTTTCTGTTAATGAAGCAAAATATAATAACTTTTATAATAGGAGCATTGATAGGAGCAGGTGTTATCTCAATTATAATATTGACTACTCATGGAATGGGATGGGGAGATGCAGAACTATTATTTGTTATAGGATTATTCTTAGGGGTAAAGCTTACTATAGTTACAGTTTTTCTGTCGTTTATATTAGGTGGTTTTATAGGTTCACTATTAATTTTGCTGAAAATTAAATCAAGAAAGGATTATATTCCATTTGGTCCTTTCATATCATTAGCTACGTTAATTTCAATTTTATGGGGTGATACATTATTAAGTTTTTATATATTTTAAAAAATAAAGGTTTTTCTACAATTGAAATGATTATTTCATTACTATTACTATTTGTTATAGCAACTTTTGCTATGCTAAATCCATTAAATATTTTAAATTATATTCAATTGCAAAATTCAGGCATTAAACTTATTAGTGATTTAAAGTTAGCAAAACTTGCAGCTTACAGCAAGGGAACGGATGTTAATTTTTATTTCATTAAAGATAAAAATTCAAACGATTTCAATGGGTATCTAATTGTCCAAAGCTCTAGGGCAATAAAAAGAGTTGTGTTGCCTAATAACGTAAAAATTTCAAGAAGCCTTAGCACTTTTTCATCAGACAATAAACTAGTATTTAATGCAAACGGGAGTGTGTCACCTTATGCATGCTCTGTTGTGTTAAAAGATATATATTCAAATAAAACAGAAAAAATTACATTAACGATTGGATTCAGCAGAATTGCGGGGTTTTAAGATGAAAACAAAAGGATTTATCCTAATTCAAACAGTAATTTTTATTATTCTTTTTAGTATTTTAGCTTTATCAATTTTAACCGTTAATTTTTCAAATGCAACAAGTAACCAAAGGATGAAACTAAAAGATTATGAACTGGATATTTGTAGAAGTATTGTTGAGTTCTATAAGGCAGATGAAGGCAAAGTGTATTCAAATATTGAAATATATTTTGATGATTTTGAAAATATAAAGAAGGGCATAATTTCAAATGGCTTATCAAATTTTGTGATATGTGCAAATGATAATAAAAATACAAAGGGACAATATAAACTAAATATAGAATTTAGCAAAATTGAAGGATTAAATTCGATTAAAGTAGTCTGTTCAAATACAGTTTTCAATATTAAAACAAGTATTATTTATTATAAATGATGGTGGTTATTTTGAAAAAGGGCTATATATTAATTGAAACATTAAGCGCACTAATTTTATTTGCTTTTTTATTGTATTTTACATTGAATTTTTATTTAAATCAGATAAATATTTTAAATTTAAACAACAAGAAACTAGATTCAAACATAAACAAAAGAATTGCAATTGAATTCTTGGCAGAAAAAATAAAAAATGCTAGTAGCATTGTATTAAATGGTGACGTTGTTTATATTGACAATAAAAAAATATACCTAAAAAATGATGTTTTAATATATGATTATGGCTCAGTTCAAATAGCTGATGGAATAAAAAAATTTAGTGTTATATATTTAGGAAAAGGGTTATACGAAGTCAAGGTCGAGTCTCTATATTCTTCAAATTCAGTGATAGTTAAAAACAGGTGAATAAAATGAAAAAGGGGTTTGTTGAAATTTATATTCTTTTGATATTTTTTGTAATATTTATTTTAGTTACATCATCTCTGGATATATCTTTAAATAACATTATAGTCAGAAATAATTTAGAAAATAGATTACAGGTTCAATATTATTCAGAGAGTGGAATTAACCATGCAATAAAATTGCTAGAAGCAGAAAATTTTCCAGCAAAAAACATCAAATATTATCTTATTATTGAAAATGACATGCTAAGACTTAGTTTTCAACCCGTTAATGACAAATATATACAATTGAATATTAATAGTATAATCGGGTCTAATTATATAAAATATAATATAAGTTCCAATGCAAGATTTAGGGATTATTACAGTTATACAACAAAGGAACTAGTAATTTTAAAGTAAGGGGGATTGCTTTGAAAAATATTTCATTAATCGGTATGCCTGGGAGTGGTAAAACTACTATTGGAAGAGTTTTATCTAAAAAGTTAGGCATGAAATTTATTGATTTAGATAGATATATAGAAGAAAAGGCACAAATGAAGATAACCAGAATATTTGAAATGTATGGAGAAGATTATTTTAGGAATATAGAAAGTCATTCCCTACTAGATGTCCTTGATACTGAAAACACAGTAATTTCAACTGGCGGTGGAATTGTTACGAGGGAAGAAAATATGATTTTTTTAAAGAAAAAAACAATTATTTTTTATATTAAAAGAGATTTGGATATAATAATAAATAATGTTAGGTTTGATAATAGACCATTGTTAAAGGATAAAAATAATTTATATAAACTTTTTGAAAAAAGATCTATGCTATATGAAAAATATTGCGATTATGCTATTGTTAACGATGCATCTATTTACGATGCTGTAGATAAAATAATTAAAATATTACAGGAGGATTAAAATGACAGTAGAATTTGGGCCTTCAGGAAATTCACAAAGTTTTTATGATGAAGGATATAAATCATCTATCGATTATCCTATGTGGTTGAAAAGAGTTGGATTGGATGCATATGAATATTCATTTGGGAGAGGTATTAATTTAAAAGAGGAAACTGCATTTAAAATTGGAGAAAATGCAAAAAGGTTTAATATAAAACTTTCAATACACGCACCCTATTATATCAATTTTGGGAGTTTGGATGATGATACTATAAATAAATCTATAGATTATTTAAGAAAAAGCTCAAAACTTGCTAAAATAATGGGCGCAGATAGAGTAGTATTCCATCCGGGTTCTTGTGCTAAAATTGATAGAAAAACTGCATTTGAAAGATGCAAATATGGTGTATCAAAGGCAATTGAAACATTGTATAAAGAAGATTTATTTCCTTACGTTATTATATGCCCTGAAACGATGGGGAAACAAAATCAATTAGGAACATTAGATGAAATAATCGAATTGTGCAACATAGACTATAATTTAATTCCTACCATAGATTTTGGCCATATTCATGCGCTAGGAAGAGGAGCATTAAATTCAATTTCTGACTTTGAATATATATTCGATAAATTATTTAGCGGTTTAGGAGAAAAATGTTTAAAAAAATTACATTGTCATTTTAGTAGGATTGAATACACTGATGCAGGAGAAAAGAAACACTGGTCCTTATCAGATACTGATTATGGCCCTGAATTTTCACTTCTCGCAAAAGTTCTTATTAAAAAAGATGTTTATGCGAGGATTATTTGTGAATCGCGTGAAAATATGGCTGAAGATGCACTAGAACTTAAAAGAATATTCCAGATGGAACTCAATTCATTAAAAATCTAAATATCAATTGCAATGTTAGTATAAATTTGATAAAATACAAGTGTTGCATAGAAAGTTATAGGGTGTGGTAAATTGAGACTATTAATAATCAATGGTCCAAACTTGAATATGCTTGGCATAAGAGAAGCTGAAGTTTACGGTAATATTTCCTATGAAGAGCTTAGCAAATTTATATATGAATTTGCAAATTTAAATGGTGTTGAAGTTAAAATATTTCATAGCAACATTGAAGGTGAAATTATAAACGAAATACATAATTCATTTGGAAAGTTTGATGGTATTATTATCAATCCTGGAGCCTACACCCATTATAGTTATGCTATACATGATGCTATTAAGTCAGTAAATATTCCTACTATAGAAGTCCATTTGAGCAATATATATAGTAGAGAAGAGTATAGAAGAAAATCAGTGATTGCACCTTCATGCGTAGGCCAGATAACAGGTTTAGGAAAATATTCATATATTTTAGCCATTGCTTATTTTACAAAGGGGGAATAAAAATGAACATATTAAAAAGACTTGAAAATTTTAGAGCAAGATTTGATGAATTAGGAATTGATGCTGCATTAGTTTATGGCGATTATAACAGAAATTATTTAAGTGGGTTTACTGGTCATGAAAGTTTTTCTGTTATATTAAAAGATAAGGCATATTTCCTTACAGATGGAAGATACATCGAACAAGCTAATGCTGAAGTTGTAGGATATGAAGTAATTGAATACAAACCACCTATACACAATGCTATAAAGGAATTGCTTCTTGAAAACAATGTAAAGGTTCTTGGAATCGAAGAAGACAGAATGACATATTCTGATTATTTCACTTATAAGGAGCTTTTAGAAGATATCCAAATAGTAAAATTAAGTCAGACAATTGAAAAATTAAGAATGATTAAAGAGGAAGAAGAGATAGAATTAATAGCAAAGGCTGCATCAATTGCTGATATGGCTTTTGAACATATTATTAAATTCTTAAAAGTAGGAGCAGTAGAAAAAGATATTGCGCTTGAATTAGAATATTTTATGAAAAAACATGGAGCTGAAGGGTTATCCTTCAATTCAATTGTTGTTTCAGGAGCAAGGTCTTCACTTCCACATGGAACTCCATCTGATAAAAAAATTGAATATGGCGATTTTGTAACACTTGATTTTGGATGCATATATAAAGGATACTGTTCTGATATGACAAGAACAGTTGTAGTAGGAAAAGCGAGTGACAAACATAAGGAAATATATAATGCTGTTTTAGATGCAAATGAAGCTGCCTTAAAGGCGATAAAGGCAGGTTTATCATGTTTCGATGCAGACAGAATTGCAAGAGATATAATAAAGGAAAGAGGCTATGGTGATAAATTTGGTCATGGATTAGGTCATGGTGTTGGTATGGAAGTTCATGAAATGCCAAGACTTAACTTTAGAAGCAATGAAATACTACAGGCAGGTATGGTTGTTACAGATGAACCAGGCATATATGTTCCTAATTTTGGAGGGGTAAGAATAGAAGAACTTGTTGTTGTAACTGAAGATGGTTACAGAGTATTATCAAAATCACCAAAACATTTGATGGAACTATAATTTTTGTTCATTCTTTATTTAGATAAAAACATTTTATGGAGGGATATTGTTCATGATTACAGCAGGAGATTTTAGAAAAGGGGCTACTTTTGAACTAGATGGACAAGTTTTTACAGTAGTTGACTTTATGCATGTTAAGCCAGGAAAAGGAGCTGCATTCGTAAGAACAAAACTTAAGAACGTTGTAACTGGTGCAGTTATTGAAAAATCATTTAACCCAACAGAAAAGTTTCCAGAAGCAATAATCGAGAGAAAAGAAATGCAATATCTTTACAATGATGGTAACTTATATTATTTCATGGATACACAATCCTATGAACAAGTTCCATTAAACTACGATAAGGTAGAAGACGCTATTAAATACCTTAAGGAGAATATGAATGCTATAATTAAATTTTACAAAGGAGAGGCTTTCTCAGTTGAACCTCCAACATTTGTGGAACTCGAAGTAGTTGAAACTGAACCAGGTGTTAGAGGGGACACAGCAACTAACGCGATGAAACCAGCGACAGTTGAAACTGGTGCTACATTCATGGTGCCACTCTTCGTAAATCAAGGAGATGTAATTAGAATCGATACAAGAACAGGCGAATATATGTCAAGAGTTTAATACATAATAATATTAAACAGTGGCAAAGGCCACTGTTTAATATTATTGAAGAGGTGATATAATGAACAATGTTAAAGAGAGAGTTGCTTATCTAAAGGGGCTTTCAGATGGACTAGGAATCAACGAAGACACAAAGGAAGGTAAGCTATTAATTGCAATTATCGATGTTTTGGATGAAATTGCAGAAGAAATTGATGCAATACATGAGGAAACAAATGACCTTGAGGACTATGTTGACGCAATTGACGAAGACCTTACAAGAATAGAAGATGAACTATATGAAGATGAGAATTTTGAAGACGAAGAAGAAAACTTCATTGAAGTTGAATGCCCGCATTGCAATGAAAAAGTTTTTCTAGACAGAGATATGTTTGATGATGAGGACGAGGACGAAATTATTTGTCCAAATTGTAATGAACCGATATATATTAGAGAAGAATGTGAATGCAATTGTGATGATGAGGATTGTAATTGCTAATCCCTGGAATTTTTCCAGGGATTTTTTTTATTCATAAAATAAATAAAATGCTAATAAACTTTATATTAAGAAAGGGGGACAAGTAATGGAATATACAGAAGTAAATAAGAACACTATTGAAATAATACTTTCCGAAGTATTATCTGAAAGAATTTATAGTTTAATAAAAAAGTTAAACAGAGAGGATTTTAATAATATTGAAGAAATAAGATTGAGAGCTAATAGACCTTTAATGATTCAAAATAAGCATGGTGATTTTTTTGTCAACAATAGCGGTTGTATAGATTCTAAATATAAAGATTTATTTGTTGTGGATAGGCAGGATATTGAAAGAACACTTCAAAGGATGAGCGACTATTCATTATATGCTGTTGAGGAAGAAGTTAAACAAGGTTTTATAACCCTAAGAGGAGGACATAGAGTAGGACTGGTAGGAAAAGTTGTTTTAGATGGAAACAAAGTAAAAACTTTAAAGTATATATCAGGAATGAACATAAGAATTGCAAAGGAGATAAAAGGTTGTGCAAATAATTTAGTAAGCAGATTATATAGTGAAGGAGTAAATCATACCTTGATAATTTCTCCTCCAGGTTGCGGTAAAACTACGCTGTTAAGAGATATCATAAGGGTGCTTAGCAGTGGGGATAATTCTTTAAATATTAAAGGTTATAGGATTGGATTAATAGATGAAAGGGGGGAAATTGCTGCTTGTTTTCATGGAGTTCCTCAATTGGATGTAGGAATTAGAACTGACGTTCTTGATAGTTGTCCCAAAGTAGCAGGAATTTATATGCTTATTCGCTCGATGAATCCTGAGATAATTGCAGTTGATGAAATTGGAGGACCTGAGGATGCAAAAGCTATAGAAGATGCTCTGAATGTCGGCGTTAAAATAATAGCAACTGCACATGGAAGGAATCTGGATGAAGTAATGAATAGGAACGGGTTTAGGGATATGTTGAACAATACATTTAGAAAGGCAATAGTTTTGAATAGAAACAAGGGACCGGGAACAATAGAAGAAATTATTGATATTTGACGGGAGGTGGAGGAATGTTTTTAAAGCTTATAGGAAGTTTCTTAATTATTGTTGCAACAACATTTATGGGATTTTACATATCATGGATTTTTTCTGAAAAAGTTAAACAGATTAGAGATATACAATTTGCTTTAAATCAGCTTGAAAGCGAAATAATTTATTCTTCGGAACCCTTATATATTGCTTTCAATAAAGTAGGAAATAAATTTAACGGTCCATTAAGGAACCTTTTTATGGATATCTCTGAAGAATTAAGAGAACATAGGATGGATACAATTTATGATACCTTTATCGATTGCTATGATAAGACAAAAGATAAATTTTATTTCGATGAAGAGGAAATTGAAGTCATTAAAAATTTTATTCAAGGAATAGGTTCAAGTGATTTTGAAGGTCAAAAGAAAAATTTTAATATTGCAATAAAAAAGCTTGAGGATATAGAAAAGAAAGTTGATGCAAAAAGAAAGTCAAACGACAAACTCATAAAGTATCTTGGTTTTTCCTTTGGCGTTGTAATAGTTGTAATGTTATTTTAGGAGGTGCACTATGGTTGATGTTGATATTATTTTTAAAATTGGTTTAATTGGCATTTTAATAATAATACTTGATAAAATTTTTGATAGTCAGGGCAAAAGTGATATGGCTACACTAACAACCTTAGCTGGTATAGTTATTGTTTTGTTCTTAACTTTAAACATGTTAGCCAAATTGTTTGACACAGTTAAGTCGATGTTTCAATATTAGAGGGTGATTAAATGGATATTACTAAAGTAATTATTATAGCTTTTATTGCAACCATAATAATACTGGTTATTAAGGAAGAAAAGCCCGAACTTGCAATACAGATAAGCATGGTTACTGGTCTTGTTATATTCTTTTTTATGATTTCAAGATTAACTCTTGTTATCCAAGCATTGCAGCAAATAGCAATAAAAGCTAATATCGATTACACGTATTTGAATATAATATTTAAAATTATCGGGATAGCATATTTAGCTTCATTTGGAGTTGAAATATGTAAGGATTCAGGACAAGGTTCCCTTGCCAACAAGATTGAATTTGCAGGCAAGATATTAATTATAATACTCTCTATTCCAATTCTAATGGCTGTTATGGATTTAATTATAAAAATTTTACCATAGGGTGAGTGAGTAAAATGAAATACAAGGTAAGTTTTATATTATTGATTCTAATAAGCATAAATACTGTTGTTTATTCGATGAATAAAGACCCAACATTTGATTTTAGCTCAATTGAAAGAATTTCTGAAAACTTAAAGCAAAATTATGAATATTTTCCAGATATAAGCCTTAAATCTTTAATTGAAAATTATAAGAGTAATGGGTCGTTAAAAATAACATTCAAAGAAATGATAATCAATATAGCTAAATTCTCTATTAAAGAAATAATTTTAAATTATAAACTGCTGTTAGAAATACTTGCAATTGGAATAATTTCGGCAATTATACATACATTGCAAAACGCTTTTGAAGACAACAACATTGCAAAACTTAGCAGCTATGCAATATTTTTGATAGTTACAATTATAATTATAAGAACTTTTACATATGCAATAGCAGTAGCCAATAGGGCAATCGATGACATGGTCAATTTTATGAACGCCTTAATTCCAGCATTAATAACAATGCTGATTGGGACTGGAAGCATTGCAACTGCCACAACTTTAGACCCAATATTGATGTTTTTTATTAAATTTTCAAGTGATGTTATTAAAAATATAATACTTCCAATAACTATAATAGCTGTAGTCGTATTTCTGATTGATAATTTAAGCGATGATATAAAGATTTCTAAACTTGGAGAATTTATAAATACAATTAATCAATGGCTATTAGGCTTTATTATGACAATATTTATTGGAATTATTACTGTAAGAGGTATTACAGCAAATACATTCGATGAAGTAGCTATAAAGAGCACTAAATTTGCTGTTGACAAATTTATTCCAATTGTTGGAGGAGCACTATCGGATGCAGTAACTACTGTCGCAAGCTATTCTCTTATACTTAAGGATGCAGTAAGCATATTTGGACTGTTTATAATAATAGGCATTTGTATATTTCCTTTAATTAAAATAATAGTATTAAGCTTAATATATAGATTCGCATGCGTTATATTAGAACCAATAGTCGATGATAAAATAGTTAAACCATTAAGCGTTTCAGGAAAAACAATGTTAATAATATTTGCATCAGTTCTTTCCGTGGCTGTAATGTTCTTTATTATGATAACAATTCTGGCATCAGCTGGTAAGGTTATTGTGAATGTAGGGTGATTTATATGATTAATTTTATAAGTTCCTGGGTAAAACTTATTGTAAGCGTTTATATTTTTATAACTCTTGTAGAAATTATATTGCCGTCAAATAGCTTGAAGAGATATGCAAAATTTGTTTTAGGTTTAATTGTATTAATAACTATTTTGATACCTGTTTTTAATATGTTTGGTAAGGAAATTGATATCAGCAATTCTATTAATAAATATATAAGCTATTATGAGGGTTCTACGGAATCTATTAAAATAGAAGATAATTATAATAAAGAAATAATAAATCAATTTAAGATGAATTTGAAGAACAATCTTGAAAATGAGATAGATCAGAATTTTAATAACAAATATGATGTATTATTAATTCAAGTAAATGAAAATATGAAAAGCGTTGGGTTTGGCAAGATTGAACGAATAGTATTAAGCTTAAACTCGAAAAACAATATCAAGTCAATTGAAAAGGTTGTAATTGGAAGCAATAAAAATGAAGCTTCATTTGAGATTAGAAATATGGACGTGATAAAGTTTTTGAAGGAGAATTACGGTATTGGGGAAAATACGATTGAGTTTGAAAGGTGAGGGGTGAATATGGATTTTAAAAAATTTATGGATAAGCTACCTAAGGATACAAAAAAGATAGTTCTTAATGTATTGATAGTAATTTTGGTTGGTATTTTGCTTATGATTATTGCTGATACATATAATCAAATAAAGATTTCAGATAAAAAGAAGAAGGAAGAAAAGTCTGTTATAGAGGTAAGCAGCGAAGCATTAAACCCAACTTTTTCCTATGAAGAAAAGATTAAAAGAGAACTTACTGAAATACTTTCACAAATTGAAGGCGTGGGGAAAGTTAGTGTTATGATTTATTTTGAGGGAGGCAGTGCTACAGTTCCAGCATATAACGAAAACTACAGCACAAGAAAGATTGAAGAAAAGGACAATCAAGGTGGGAACAGGATAACTACAGAAAATAACAAAAACATAAACGTTGTATTGCTTAACGAAGGAAATTCAAATAAACCTTTAATAATAAAACAGATTAATCCTAATATTGGTGGTGTAATTGTTGTTGCTGAAGGAGCTAAAAATCCCATGGTTAAAGAGCAGATTATTACTGCTGTTAAAACACTGCTGAATGTTCCATCATACAAAGTTTCGGCACTACCTATGAAAAATTAATTATAATAATTAAGTTTATAACATATAAATTTATTAGATTTAAATTTAAAGGAGGGGGACTATGTCTGATGTAAAAAGACAAACTGCAATAATCGCAGTTCTTATCGTATTAATTGCATTTTCTGGTTGGTTTGCAAAAAAGTTTAATGACTCAGGAAATTTAACTACTATTGGGAAGAATGTGGAAACAAAGGAAGTTACTAACTATTTTGCTGAAAGTAGAATTGAGAGACAACAGGAAAGGGATGTAGTAAAACAAGAATTAGAAAAGATAATTTCAAGCCAAGATGCTACTAAAACTGCCAAGAATGCAGCCACAACTAAATTAATGCAATTAAACGATAGAGCTTTGAAAGAAAATAAGATTGAAACTCTTGTCAAGGAAAAGGGATTTGAAGATAGTCTATGTTTTATAGACGATAATGGAGTTGAGGTTGTAGTCAAAACAGACAATTCATTGACAAGCGAAGATGCTAACCAAATTAAGGATATTGTTGTAAAAACGACGGGAATTTCTCCTTCAAGAATTACAGTAAGGCAAAAATAAAATATGCTTGATTTTTTCAAATTTTAGTAATAAACTAATGATAAGAAAAGACGAGACAGGAGGTGTAAACTGTGGAAGGAGAAATGAACTTAAATGAATTTGGGCAGATAAAGATAGCACCTGAAGTAATTTCGCTTATTGCATCTATGGCAGTTAATGAAGTTTCAGGAGTTGCTGATTTAACTGGTGGATTTACAGGCGATATGCTGGAAAAAGTAGGTGTAAAATCTCCTGCTAAGGGTATAAAGGTTCAATTAGGAGAAAATGAAGTTTTGATAGATGCAAATATTGTTGTTGATTATGGCGTTTCTATTCCTGAAGTTGCAAAAGAAGTTCAAAAGAAGGTAAAGCTTTCAGTTGAAACTATGACTGGGATTACTGTTACCCAAGTAAATGTTCACGTTCAAGGAGTAAACTTCCAAAAAGAAGTTAAGGACGAAGAAAAGGTAAAGAAATAATCATTAAATTAACCCTCTGTAATCAGAGGGTTAATTTAAATTTTAACAAGGGGTGTTACAAATGAATAAATTTGAGAAGTTTTTATTTACACTCTATTTTGTTTTTTTGGCTTTTGCTACTACTGTGGCATTATTGGCAATTAAAGGGATTATACCCCAAGAACAAATCAATTATTATTATTCTTTGACTGGTTCATATATTTTTGATATAATTGCATTTGCATTAATTGCTATTAATATTTATTTTGTAATTAGATTGCTAAAAACAGACACTTCTAATAAAGCTGGAATTGTTAAATATACATCTGATGGAGAGATAGTTATTACAAATGAAGCAGTAAAAGCACTTGTTTTAAAGGCAACTTCCAACATAAAGGGAATAAAGGATATTAAGGTATTTGTAAGACCAGGTAAACAAAATATAAATATAATGATTAAAATGTTGGTGTTTCCAGATATAAATATACCTAATTTGGTAAAGGAGATTCAACAGAATGTAAAATCATATATTGAAATGATTGCAGAAATTCCTGTTGGAGAGGTAAAGGTATTGGTTGATGACATTGCATCCGGAACTATGCTTAAAATGGAATGAGGGGTGCTATGATGTGGAAGGAATACTTAATTAACTTTGTTAATCAAAATAGAGGCAAATCGTTAGGCTGCGCAATAGGTTTATTATTTGCACTATTTGTTTTATTAATAGGATTTTTTAAGACAATATTTATATTAATTTGTTCTTATATTGGGTATTATATTGGTAGAAAAATTGACAATAATGAGGATTTATCCGAATTTTTTGGGAATCTGCTATTTAGTAAGTGGAAATAATACATTGGAGGAATGATCATGAGTAGAAAAAATGCAAGAGAAAAGGCAATGACATTGCTCTACCAGATGGAAATAAGTCAATCTTCAGCTGAAGAAGTTATTAATGATTTTTATGAAAACAATGAAATTAAGTTTAGCAATGATGATATTGATTATATTAAAGATTGCATAAGTGGAATTGAAAAGAATCTTAATATTATAGATGGTTACATAGAAAAATATGCTCAGGGCTGGAAACTCAATAGAATTGCAAAGGTTGATATCTCAATAATGAGATTAGCAATATTCGAAATGCTAAAAAGAGAAGATGTTCCAAATCCTGTAGCTGTTAACGAAGCTATAGAGCTTGCCAAAAAATATGGAACAGATAATTCTGCAGCTTTTATAAACGGCATATTAGGTAAAGTTATAGAGGAGTTATAATACTATGCAAAAGGTGTTGGGTATTGATACAAGCAATTATACAACATCCATTGCTGTTGTTGATGAAAATGGCATAATCTATGATAAAAGAAAAATATTAGATGTTAAAAGAGGTGAAAAGGGCTTGAGGCAATCTGAAGCCCTTTTTCAGCATGTTAATAATTTGCCAGATATTTTGGACGAAATAAATATTAATGATATAGCAGCTGTTTGCGTAAGCGTAAAACCAAGACCTCAGGATAATTCGTATATGCCAGTTTTTATTGCAGGCGAAAGATTTGCAAAGGTAATTTCAATTTCAAAATCTATTCCACTTTTTTTAACAACACATCAAGAAGGGCATATTGAATCGGCACTTCAATCAATTAGTTTTAACTACAATGACTTTATTGCTCTTCATCTTTCTGGTGGAACTTCTGAAGTATTAATGGTAAAAAAATATTTAGACTATAAGATAGAATTAATTGGCGGAACAAGGGATATAAGTTTTGGACAATTTATAGATAGATTAGGTGTTGAACTTGGTATTAATTTTCCATGTGGCAGGACTATGGACGATTTGGCTTTGTCTGCTCCTAAAAAGGATTTGAGAATACCGTCACGAGTAGATGGTTACTATTTTAATTTATCAGGTCAGGAAACAAATGGATTAAACATGATAAAGAATGGTTATAATCAAGAGGAAATATCCTTTGCGGCTATGATGTGTGTAGCAAAGACATTAGAAAAATTAATAAATAATTTGATTAATGACTTTAATTTACCTATAATTTTAATTGGAGGAGTTTCTTCAAGCAATTTTTTAAAGAAATATTTTAAGGGAAAGTTTGAGGGAAGGCTATTTTTTTCAGAATCAAATTACGCAACAGACAATGCGGTCGGAGTAGCTTACATAGGATTAAGAAAAATAAAGGAGGAATAAAAATGCCAGCAAAGGTTATCGATTGTAAAGCAATAGCAAAAGAAATTAGAGAAAGTTTAAAAATGAAGATTAGGGAATTTGAACACAGGAGGGGAATGAAATTATGCCTTGCAACAATTATTGTCGGTGGTGATCCTGCTTCAGTTTCATATGTAAGAAACAAGGAAAAAGTATGCATTGAAGCTGGGTTAAAATCTTTAACATACGAACTGCCAGAGGAGACCAAGGAAGAAGAGCTGATTGAGCTGATAAAATCGTTAAACGTAAATCCAGAAGTTCATGGAATACTTGTTCAAGTTCCTCTTCCTAAACATATAGATGAAGACCATATTGCAAATATGATTGCTGTTCATAAAGATGTGGATTGCTTTAACCCTATTAACGCAGGTAAGCTTTATCGTGGAGAAAAATGTCTGATTCCATGCACACCAAAGGGGATAGTAAGAATTTTAAAGGAAGTTAACGCTGAGTTAACTGGCAAAAATGTTGCAGTAATAGGAAGAAGCAATATTGTTGGTAAACCAGCAGCTGCATTATTATTAAATGAAAATGCTACAGTTACTATATGCCATTCAAAAACAAAAAATTTAAAGGCAATACTTTTAAGTTCTGATATAATCGTAAGTGCAGTAGGAAGGCCTAAATTAGTTACAAAGGATATGATTAAAGAAGGTGCAATAATAATAGATGCAGGAACAACTATGGTGGATGGAAGGTTGGTTGGGGATGTTGACTTCGAAGCGGCAATTGAGTTAGCTTCTATGATAACTCCCGTTCCTGGAGGAGTTGGTTCGATGACAACAACTATGTTAATTGAAAATGTTTTGGAGGCTGCATATATTTATGAATAAAACAGCTTATACTGTTTCGCAGATAACTAGATATATAAAAGATTTAATCGATGAAGATGAAGTTTTAAGCAATGTGTATATAAAAGGCGAAATTTCAAATTACAAAGTTCATTCTTCAGGTCATGTTTATTTTACACTAAAGGATGATGAATCAAAAATAAAATGCATTTTATTTAAAAGTTATAGTTCTAGATTAAAATTTATCCCAGAGGATGGGATGAGTGTTTTTGCTTATGGCTCGATCAGCATTTATGAAAGAGATGGTCAGTATCAATTATATTGCACAAAATTAGAGCCTGATGGCTTTGGAAGTTTATATTTAGCCTATGAGCAGCTAAAAGAAAAGCTCGCTAAGGAAGGACTTTTTAGTGACGAATACAAAAAGCCGCTACCAATGTTTCCTAGAAAAATTGGAGTTGTAACTTCAAGCACAGGTGCAGTAATAAGGGATATTATTAATGTTTCAACAAGAAGATTTTCAGGCATAAAAATATTGCTTTATCCTGCAAAAGTTCAGGGAGAAGGAGCTGCAGAGAGCATTGTAGAAGGTATTAGGTATTTTAATACTAGGGACGATATAGATGTTATAATAATAGGCCGTGGTGGCGGTTCAATAGAAGAACTTTGGGCATTTAATGAAGAAATAGTTGTAAGGGCAATTTTTGAAAGCAAAGTACCTATCATTTCTGCAGTTGGGCATGAAACTGACATAACTATATCAGATTTTGTTGCTGACGTTAGAGCTTCAACACCATCCCATGCTGCTGAGATTGCAGTTCCAAAATTTGAGGAATTGAAATTTAAAATAACAAATTGTCATGAAGCTCTATATAAATCCTTAATCAATAATATTAGGCATAGAGTGCTTATTATTGAATCTTTGCAGCAAAGAATTATGAATTATTCACCAAATAACATAATAATTCAAAACATCCAGTATATAGATAACCTACACAGCAAAATAATCAATATAATAAATAAAAGGATTACGTATGAGAAAAATAAAAGCCAAATGTTGTGTTCAAAGCTAGACATTTTGGGAACGAATATATTATCTATTAGAAGAAATAAATTTTTATATCTAGTTGGTAAGATTGATGCTTTAAGCCCTTTAAAAATTCTTTCAAGAGGTTATGCATTTGTCGAAAAGGAGAAAGAGATAATTAAAAGCATTAATGATATTGAGATAGATGATATTTTAATGCTACAGGTTAGCGATGGTAGTGTAAAATGCCGCGTTGAAGAAAAACTGGAGGTAAATTTATGGGAAATGAATTAAACTTGAATTTTGAGGAAGCTATAAAGAGGTTGGAGGAAATCGTTAAAAAACTTGAAAGCGACAACCTTTCGCTTGATGAATCTTTAAAATTATTTCAGGAAGGAGTTCAGCTATCGGATTACTGCAATAAAAAATTAGATGAAGCAGAAAGACAAATAAACATAATAATTAAGGGAAATGATGGCGAGTTAATGGAAAAGGATTTTACTCCTGAGGAGGATTAGGATGAATTTTGTTGAATCACTTAAGTTGAAGCAGGATTTGGTAAATAATAATTTAGAAAAACTAATGCAAATAAGTGACGCACCTAAAAAAATTGTTGAGGCGATGAAATATAGCTTATTTGCAGGTGGAAAAAGAATAAGACCTGTATTGAGCATTGCTGTTTGTGAAGCATTGGGCGGAAATGCTATGGAGCTTTTAGATTTAGCTTGTTGTATAGAAATGATTCACACTTATTCATTGATACATGATGATTTGCCAGCAATGGATAATGATGATTTTAGAAGAGGTAAACCTACTAATCATAAAGTGTATGGTGAAGCAATTGCAATATTAGCTGGTGATGCTCTTTTGAACTATGCATTTGAAATAGCTTTGAATGCTATAAAAAAGAACAACTATCATAAAAAATATACTGATGCACTGATTGAAATTTCAAAATCAAGCGGGATAACTGGAATGATTGGCGGACAAGTAATAGATATAACAAGCGTTGGAAACGAAATTGATGAAAACCTCTTATTTGGGATGCATTATAAAAAAACAGGCAAATTAATCGAAGCATCATGTGCAATTGGAGCAATAATTGCAGATAGATATGAAATGCTCGATAATGTTAAAAACTATAGCTATAATCTTGGAATTGCATTTCAGATAGTAGATGATATTCTAGATGTTACAGGTGATAAAGAAAAGTTAGGCAAGAGCATTGGAAAGGATTTAAAGGATAACAAACCTACATTCGTCACTATATTTGGACTTGAGAAAGCAAAAATGTTGGCCAATAAATTTAGCAAAGATGCAGCAGATATTGCATTGAAGATAGATGAATCAAAATTTCTATATGAACTTACGAATTATCTCTTGACGCGTGAAAGTTAGGTGAAATTTTATGTATTTAGATATTTTTAAAAATAGTGTTTTAATTACAGCATTTTTAGGATGGCTAATTGCTCAGCTTTTGAAAGTATTGATTGTTTCACTAAAAAAAGGTAAAATTGATTTTACAAGGCTTGTGGGCTCTGGAGGTATGCCTAGCTCACATTCAGCCTTTGTGGTTGCTCTTGCAACTAAGGTGGGTAAACTAAGTGGATTTGATAG
The DNA here is from genome assembly GCF_001440545.1 of Caloramator mitchellensis. NCBI lineage: Bacteria > Bacillati > Bacillota > Clostridia > Eubacteriales > Clostridiaceae > Caloramator > Caloramator mitchellensis. Next base: position 54,271 of record NZ_LKHP01000006.1, on the reverse strand, counting down.
CATAAATTTTGCAATTTCTTTTTGTTTTGCTATGGTTGTAATGTATGATGCAGCAGGCGTAAGACGCGCCGCAGGTAAACAGGCGAGAATTTTGAATTTAATGATTGAAGATTTGATGCATAAAAATTTTAAACACGAAAAGCTTAAAGAGTTAATAGGTCATACTCCAGTTGAAGTTTTTGCTGGAGCTATTTTAGGGTTATTTGTCGGGACGGTGCTATAAATAACAGGTGGCGCAGTATTCTAGTCAGCTAGTCTATTCTGAAGGCGGGGCTAAAAATCCGCTAAAGGGCACATCGATGAAGTTCCTTGTGCTGGCTCGCTACGCCCAGTGGTGGGTTGGTGCTGGGAGTAAGGGGGATGGGGCGACCGCAATGGCATGCGCAATCGACCCTACCCCCGCGGAGACCCTTGTTCGTGGACAACTACGGCAAGGGATTAAACCTGCAAAGTGGTATATTTAATGCTACGTGCAGCGTAGCCTGCCTTGAGCAAGAATGGTGGAGGATAGATCAGATTCATATTCATTGGGCCCATGTGTATGGATTATCGCTATAGGAAACCATTTTTGCAAAAGAGGCTAAGGATAGACGATGCTGTTGAGGAAATCTCCTAGACTGTTCCAAAGGAGGCAGGATAGGGATTGCAGTGTGGACTAAGTGGTAATCTAGCCTCATACTTGGCGACAGTATGAATTTTCAGTTAAAGGGAAACCACCTGGGCGGCGACGCCCTGGCCTGAAAATGGGAAAGCCTGCTAGACCTAAGCCGCAAACTTAACTTATCCTGCCGCCACCTTAAATTTAATACAGGTGATTATATGGGAAAAAATAAAAAAATTAAGCTTTATGTTAAAAAGTCAAGTAGTATAAATAATTATAAATGGTTACTTATAATTATATTCTGGACGTTGATAATATCTTTTAGTATAAATTTAATTACTGAAACGATAATACCAAATGTTAACATATATACTGCTATTTTAATTCTTGTTTTAATTATAGCGACGGGTGTTTTTTTTGATATTTTAGGTGTAGCAGTTACGGCTGCAGATGAAACACCGTTTCATTCTCTTGCTTCAAGAAAGGTTAAAGGTGCTAAAACCGCTGTAGCACTTATTAGGAGTGCAGATAGGGTTTCTAATTTTTGTAATGACGTAATTGGAGACATAGCAGGAATAATAAGCGGAGGCACAGGAGCTGTAATTATCGCAAAATTAATTATTAATGGATTTATGTTAAATAAAACAATAATTGCAATTTCATTCAGTTCTATTATAGCTGCAATAACAATCGGAGGTAAGGCATTAGGCAAGAATTTTGCTATTTCTCAAGCAAATAACATAGTTTTTAGAATAGCTTACCTGATTGAAACATTATCCAATATAAAAAATATTATTCAAAAGAGGTAATGGTAATGGCTGTTTTGGAAAAAGTAAATTATCCTGATGATATTAAAAATTTGAAAACTGAACAATTAAATATATTAGCTGAGGAAATTAGAAACTTCCTCATTGAAAATGTATCAAAAACTGGAGGACATCTTGCTTCAAATTTAGGCGTCGTTGAACTTACTATTGCTATCAATAAGGTATTTGACCTTCCTAAAGACAAGCTTATATGGGATGTTGGACATCAATGCTATGTGCATAAAATATTGTCAGGTAGAAAAAATAGATTTGATACGCTTAGAATGTATGGTGGCTTAAGTGGTTTTACAACAAGAAAGGAAAGTCAGTATGATGTTTTTGGTGCAGGTCATAGCAGCACATCTATATCTGCTGCTTTGGGTTTAGCGAAAGCAAGGGATTTAAGCAAAGAAAAATTTAATGTAATAGCTGTTATAGGTGATGGGGCATTAACTGGCGGAATGGCACTTGAAGCATTAAATGATGCTGGAGCATCAAATACAGATTTAATTGTTATTTTAAATGATAATGAGATGTCAATAGCTCAAAATGTTGGGAGTTTAGCTACATATTTAAGCAAAATTAGAACTAATCCAAAATATATAACTTTAAGGGATGACATTGAAACAATTCTGAAAAAAATACCTGCTGTTGGTAATAATATATATAAGTCAATGGAGAAAATAAAAGAAAGCGTAAAGCAACTTGTTATACCGGGAATGTTATTTGAGGATCTTGGTTTTACTTATTTGGGGCCTATTGATGGGCATAATATATATGCAATGATAGATGTTTTGAATAGAGCAAAAAAATTAAAAGGACCAATAGTTATTCACGCAATAACAAAAAAAGGAAAAGGGTATCATTTTGCCGAAGAACAACCGGATGTTTTTCATGGCGTTGGACCATTTGAAGTTTCAACTGGCAATAATTTTTCAAACTCAAAAATGACATATTCGGATGTATTTGGTGAAGAAATTATAAAAGAAGCCAAAACAAACGAAAAAATAGTTGCTATAACTGCTGCGATGCCTGACGGCACAGGTTTGAAGAAGTTTTCAGAAGAATTTCCTCATAGATTTTTTGATGTAGGAATAGCAGAACAACATGCAACAACTTTTGCTGCAGGATTGGCAGCAGGAGGGCTAAAACCTGTTTTTGCGGTATATTCGACGTTTTTACAGAGGGCGTATGATCAAGTAATTCATGACGTATGTTTACAAAATTTACCTGTAGTATTTGCTATAGATAGAGCTGGTGTTGTAGGTGAAGATGGAGAAACTCACCAAGGTATTATTGATATATCATTTTTGAGAGTTGTGCCTAATTTAACGATATTATCTCCAAAGGATATTGAGGAATTTAGGATGATGCTTAAATGGATTTTCAAATTTAATAAACCTGTTGCAATCAGATATCCAAGAGGTGGGGACTATTTAGAAGGATTTATAAAATACGATGATATTCAGTATTCTAAATGGGAAATATTAAAAGAAGGAAAAGATATATGCATAATAGCAACAGGTCGACCTAATCAAACTGCAAAGATTGCTATAGACAAACTAAAAATAAAGGATATAAATGTAGCTCATATAAATGCAAGATTTATAAAGCCATTGGATTATACGATGCTTGATAATATTTTTAAGGATTATAAGCATATTTTCACAATCGAGGATAACTACATTGCTGGTGGTATGGGAAGTTCAATATTGGAATACGCGGCAAAGAAAGAATACAAGGGTAAGATTGTCCAACTGGGGTATCCAGATGAATTTATAGCTCATGCAAATATTAATCAACTATATAAAAAATATAATCTCGATTCAGAGGGAATTTACAATACTATAATGAAACAAATTTAGTAAAGGTAGAGTGCTTATGGAAAAGGAAAGACTTGATATACTTTTAGTTCAAAAAGGTTATTTTGAAACAAGGGAAAAGGCAAAAAAAAATATTATGGCAGGACTTGTATTTGTTGATGGACATAGAGTTGATAAATCAGGTGAAAAAATATGCGTTGATGCTAACATTGAAATAAAAGGCAATGCTTTTCCCTATGTAAGTAGAGGGGGATTAAAGTTAGAAAAGGCATTATTGCAATTTGGAATTAATCTTAAAGATAAGATTTGCATTGATGTTGGCGCATCGACTGGAGGCTTTACTGATTGCATGCTTAAAAACGGTGCAAGAAAGGTGTATTCAATAGATGTAGGTTATGGACAGCTTGCTTGGGAGTTAAGAAACGATTCAAGAGTTGTTGTTATGGAAAGAACAAATATAAGATATGTAAATCCTGAAGATTTGAATGACTTAGCGGATTTTGCTTCAATAGATGTTTCATTTATATCGCTTAAATTAGTATTACCATCAGTTATTAAACTTTTAAATGATGACGGCGAGATAGTAGCTTTAGTTAAACCTCAGTTTGAAGCTGGAAGAGAAAAGGTTGGCAAAAAAGGAGTAGTAAGAGACAAGGAGGTTCATATTGAAGTTATTAATGAGGTAGTTAATGCTGCCATTGAAAATGGTTTAAATGTCTTAAGCCTCGATTTTTCGCCAATAAAGGGCCCAGAGGGCAATATAGAATATTTGCTTTACTTAAGCAAAGGTCAAAAATCAATTTTAAACAGCATAAAGGTCGATGAAATAGTAAATAATGCACATCTTAAATTAAATAATTAAGGGCAAGTGATGTTATGAACAAATATGGTTTGATTGTTAACAAATCAAAAGATAAAGGTTTAGTTGTAACAAAACAAATTGTTGATTGGTTTACAAAAAAAAGGTGTAACATTTATCTTGAAAAGGATGTTGCTAATTCTATTGGATTTGAATCTATTGGACTAGAAGATAATGAACTTTTTAGCATAGCTGATTATTTGATTGTCCTCGGAGGAGATGGGACTATTTTATCAGTTGCGAGAAGGCAATTGCCAAATCAAAAGCCAATTTTGGGAATAAACTTTGGGCACCTTGGATTTATTACTGAAGCAGAAAAAGATAATATGTATAATGCATTTGAAAAATTAATAAATAATACTTTTAGTATAGAAAGTAGAATAATGCTTGAGGCTAAGGTAGTTAGGGACAACAAGGCAATAAAGGAATTCGTTTGTTTGAATGATATCTGTATAACAAAAGGGACTCTTGCAAGAATCATAGCAGTAAAGGTTTTTATAGATGATGAACTTATGGAAACGTATAGAGGCGATGGGGTCATATTTTCAACTCCCACAGGTTCAACAGCTTATTCGTTATCTGCAGGTGGGCCAATCGTATGTCCTGAACTTGAAGTCATTATTGCAACACCTGTATGCCCTCATAGTTTAAATGCACGGTCTATTATTATTGGAAGCAATAGGGAACTCATAGTTCAAATACAAGATACAAATGAAGAAGTATTTTTAACAGCTGATGGACAGGATGGATTTAGGCTACAAAAATATGATAAAATAATTATAAAGCAACCAAAATACAGAGCCAAATTTATTAAACTTTCAAACAGAAATTTTTTTGAAGTACTAAGAAGAAAAATTAAAGAACTAACCATATGAGGGAAGAAAGGGGTTATATTATGAAAATCACAAGGCACTCCAAAATATTAGAAATAATTAATCACAAAGATGTTGAAACTCAGGAGGAACTTGTTGAGGAATTAAGGAATCAAGGATTCGATGTTACACAGGCTACTGTATCAAGGGACATAAAGGAATTGAAACTTATTAAAGTTATGTCAAGTTCAGGAAAATATAAATATGCTCCATTATCACATGCAGATAACGTATTATACGAAAAGCTTGTTAACATTTTTACTCAAACTGTAATTGACATAGAATATGTTGGAAATATGATAGTAATAAAGACGCTTTCAGGCTCAGCTTCTGCAGCAGCAGAGGCAATGGATTCATTAAGGTTGGATGGAATTGTTGGAACTGTTGCAGGTGATAACACTATTTTTGCACTTGCTCGTAATCCTGAAAAGGCACATGAAACAGTTTTAAAAATGAAAAAGCTTTTAAACGAATAGGGAGGTAGTTAAATGCTCCTTGAACTTCATATCAAGAATTTTGCGTTGATAGATGCTGTAGATTTGGATTTTTCAGAAGGATTGAATATATTGACAGGAGAAACGGGTGCTGGAAAATCTATTTTGATTGATAGCATTAATTTTTTACTTGGTGAAAAAATAGGAAAGGATGTAATTAGAAAAAGCTGTGACTTTACTTTTGTAGAAGGTGTGTTTGAAATAAAATCAGAACAATTAAAGTCAATAATGCAGGATTTAGGGATTGATGATGACGAATATGTTGTTATATCAAGAGAAATGACAAAAAATGGTAAAAACGTAGCAAGAATCAATGGAAAAACTGTTACAGTAAATATGCTAAGGAAAATAAGTAAGTTTCTAATAGACATCCACGGACAACACGAGCACCAGTCTCTGCTTGATGAAAATACTCATTTGGATATTCTAGATGCCTTTTGTGGAGAGGAATTTCATAAAATTAAAATGGAATATAAAAAAACATATGATGAATTAGTATACATTGATGAAAAAATAAATGAGTTAAAAAAAGAAGAACAACTGAAATTACAAAAAATGGACATTTTAAGTTTTCAGATTAATGAAATAGCCTCAGCTCAATTAAAATTAGGCGAAGACGAAGAGCTTTCTAAAAGAAGAAATATTCTTATAAACTCTGAGAAGATATATAATACTATTGCAAGTTCATATGCACAGCTTTATCAAAGAGAGGAAGGCAGTTCTGCTTACGATGAAATAGCCATGAGCATATCACAGCTTGAGAACATAACAAAATATGATGAAAACATATTAAATATTAAAAATGAATTAGAGGAAATTTATTACAAACTTGAAGATATAATATCAAAATTAAGAAATTATAGAGATAAAGTAGAATTTAACCAAGAAGAACTGAATGTTATAGAGGAAAGACTCGATTTAATCAATAAATTAAAAAGAAAATATGGTAATACTATTGAAGAAATTATTAATTATTACGATAAAATAGTTGAAGAATACAGCACAATTGAAAAGTCCGAAGAAATATTAGACGAATTAAATAAAAAATATGATAAATTGCTAAGTGAAATTACAATTCTTGCAGATAAAATGAGTTTAAAACGAAAAGAAACTGCAGCTAAGTTATCAGCATCTATTGAAAATGAGCTCAGATATTTAGGTATGGAGAAGGCAAAGTTTAATGTTGAAGTATCCCAATTAGAAAAAATTCAATCAAGTGGGATGGATAAAGTAGTATTTTTGTTTAGCGCCAATCCAGGAGAACAGCTAAGAAAACTAAATAAGGTTGCTTCTGGTGGTGAAATGTCTAGAATTATGTTAGCAATAAAAACAGTAATAGCTGAAATAGACAAAATACCAACATTGATTTTTGATGAAATAGATACTGGTATAAGCGGTAGAACAGCTCAATCGGTTGCTGAAAAGATGTCTGTTATTTCAAAGGGCCATCAGGTTTTGTGCGTTACACACTTGCCTCAAATAGCATCTATGTCTGATAGACATTTTAAAATACATAAAATGGTATATAATGAAAATACTATAACAAAAGTTACTAAGTTAAATATCGATGAGCAAGTTGAAGAAATCGCAAGAATGGTTGGAGGTGCTCTTGTTACAGAATTAACTAAAGAGCATGCTAAGGAAATGTTAACCATAGCATTTGAGCTAAAAAATAGGATTAAAGCAGCGAATTAAAATTCGCTGCTTTTTTTACCACTTATGATTAATTATTTGAAAGTTTGTCCAGTAAAAGAGTATTATTCATTATTCACAACTATGTTCTAGTATAGATGGACAATAAAAAGGTTAACTTATTTATAGAGAAAGGAAGGTGACAAGAAAAATTTAGGGCAGGGAGTGATTTTTTTGAAAAGTTTATATAAAAAGACATGGAGCTTTTTTTATATATTTATTTTAATTTTTATTTTTATAATAAATCAATATTTAGCAATACCAACAAAAATAAGCGCAAGCGAAGAAGATATTGTTCAAAATAAAATAGTAAGTAATTATTTAAAGAACAATTATCTTTTTAGAGTTGAAAAAAGGGATAAGACTGAAAATAAGTTTAATTTAAATGTAAAAATATTAGGGTTAATACCTTTTAAAACTATGACAGTTAGCATCACACCTGAAGTAAAATTAATACCTGGTGGTTTACCTATAGGTGTAAAGCTAAACAGTAAAGGGATATTAGTTGTTGGATTTTCCGATATTGAAACTGAAACTGGTTATAAGCAAAGCCCCTCTGCAATTTCTGGAATAGAAATTGGCGATTTGATAATAGAAGCACAAAATAAAAAACTGAAAAGTGTATATGATTTAGCATCTGTTGTAAAAGATAGCAATGGAGAAAATATAATCTTAAAGATAAGCAGAAGGAATGAAACAAAACAAATATTAGTAACCCCGGTAAAATCTAAAAAAAATGAATACAAGATTGGACTATGGATTAGAGATTCAACTTCTGGGATTGGAACACTAACCTATTACGATCCTACTTCCAATAAATTCGGAGCATTGGGACATCCAATCAATGATGTTGATACAGGTATGCTTTTTCCAATAAGTAAAGGAACTATATTTAACGCAAATATAATCTCAGTAGAACGAGGACAAAGAGGAAAACCAGGTGAATTGAAAGGAATATTTGTGGAAAACGAAAAAATAGGAGAAATAGAGAAAAATACGATTTGTGGTATTTACGGAAGATTGTTAAAAGCTTATAATAATAATGTATACAATAAAGCCATACCCATTGCCCATCAATATGAAGTAAAAGAAGGGCCTGCTACAATATTGGTTTCTATTGACGGAAATTCTGTAAAAGAATATGAGGTATATATTGATAAGGTAACGCAACAAACAAAACCGAGTTCTAAAAGTATGATTATAAGGATAACTGATGAAGAATTACTTGCCAAAACTGGAGGAATTGTTCAAGGGATGAGTGGCAGCCCAATATTGCAAAATGGAAAACTAATAGGTGCAATAACACATGTATTTATTAACAGACCTGATATGGGCTATGGGATTTATATTGAATGGATGCTGAAGGAACAAGGATATGACATTTAAATGTTTTCCACAAATTTTTTTATTTATTTTATCATATTTTTTGAATTTTAAAAAATATTTTATTTTATTTAGCAGGAATTTAAAATGCTTTGTCGAATAATTATAATTGTTAGATAATGGAAACGTTAGGGGGTAATCTGATGGAGGAAAGAAAAATTAAAATCGTTGTAGCCGATGATAACAAAGAGTTTACAACAATTCTTAGCGAGTATCTAAGAACTCAAACTGATTTTGATGTAGTAGGGGTAGCAAAGGATGGACTTGAAGCAATTAAACTTGTAAGTGCAAATCATCCTGATGTGCTTGTATTAGATATTATAATGCCTCACCTTGATGGACTTGGAGTTTTGGAAAAGTTAAATTCAATGGTAGAAGTTCCTATGCCAAAGGTTATAATTCTTTCTGCAGTTGGACAGGACAAAATAACACAAAGAGCAATTAATTTAGGAGCAGAATATTATGTTGTGAAACCATTCGATATGGATATTTTTAGTAAAAGAATAAGACAGTTATTTGCAAATTCACTTGGGACATCTGAGATTAGAAGGCCGACAATAACTATCCCAGAAACAATAACTTTAAAAAGTTCAAATAATCTTGAATCAGAAATTACTAACATTATTCATGAAATTGGTGTTCCTGCACATATTAAGGGTTATTTATACTTAAGAGAAGCTATTCATATGGTGGTTGATGATATAGAATTATTAAGTGCAGTTACAAAGGAATTATACCCTACAATTGCTCAAAAGTATAATACAACTGCAAGTCGCGTAGAGAGAGCAATAAGGCATGCTATAGAAGTTGCATGGTCAAGAGGTCAGGTTGAAACAATAAATAGAATATTTGGATATACAATTCATAATGATAAAGGTAAACCAACTAACAGTGAGTTTATCGCAATGATTGCAGACAAGCTAAGATTAAAGCAAAAACTAGGTTAATAATAAAGACACCTAAGGGTGAATATCTTTAGGTGTCTTATTGTTTACTTTTGATCTAAAAATTCTTTTAAATACCTATATTTATGTTTATTTTCATTTAGAAGGTTAATTAAGTCGCTGAATTTTCCAATAAAAATAAAATATTTCTTACTCATATACATTTCTCCTTTCATTTTGTGGTATTATATTCTATGTAATTGATAACAGTTTGATGCGGGGTGTTTTTATGCAGTTTTTTGAAAAGACAATAGAAAAAGAATACATATATAATGGAAGAATACTTAATTTAAGAAGGGATAAAGTATTGCTTCCAGATGATAAAATTGGGAATAGAGAGATTATTGAACACAACGGTGGTGTAGGAATTGTAGCTATAACTAAGGATAAAAAAGTTATATTAATTAGACAGTTCAGAAAACCAACTGAAGAAGTTTTGATTGAGATACCGGCAGGTAAGCTTGAAAAGGGAGAAAAGCCTTTGGATTGTGCTATTAGAGAACTAGAAGAGGAAACTGGCAAAATACCCAAGAGTTTGAGATTATTAACAAGGTTTTACCCATCACCGGGCTATTCTTCAGAAATTTTATACATTTATTTTTGCGATGAATATGAAGAAGGAAAGGTAAATTTAGACGAAGGAGAACATTTGGAAGCATTTGAAATCAGTATTGATGAAGCAATAAATCTGATAAATAGTGGTCAGATAAAAGATGCAAAGACCATAATTGGCATACTAATGGTAAAAGAATTAATCTAATCATTAATAGTCTTCTTTGTTCATATAATTATAGTAAATTTTAATGAACAAAGGGGGAAAAAGGTTTGCGAAGAAGAGGAAAAATTGATTTGCCATATCTTTTTAAAAATAATACTGTTATATTTTTACTAGTGACTTTTTTATTCACAATTGGAATAGTTATTGGAGCTTTGATTTCAAAAGGAATGAATTATTCAGATAAACAAGATTTGGTAGTTTATCTTAACAATTTTTTTCAAATCATTAATAAAGAAAATGTAAATTTATTTGTTCTTTTTTTTAATTCACTTAAATCTAATCTAATTATAATATTATTGGTTTGGATTATTAGTTTTACAATATTTGGTTCAATAATAGCATCAATTGCAACTATAATAAAGGGTATAACGCTTGGATTTACAATAAGCTTTCTTCTAATTGGTTTTGGCTGGAGGGGATTCATATTCTTTTTGACAGGAATTTTGCCACAAAACATATTTTTAATACCTGGATTTCTAATGATTTGTGCAAATAGTATTACCTATTCAATAAAAAGCTATAAAAAAAGTCGATATATTTCAAACTCAGGAGATTTTGCAACTTATTCAATAAGTCTTGTAATATTTTTATTATTAATATTAGTAGGTAGTTTTGTAGAATCATTTATATCCCCTGCTATTGTTAAAGGATTATCTGCATATCTAACAATTCAATAGGTGATTATATGAGAAGTAAAATAAAGTTTATTTTAATAAGTTTACTTATTTTTTTCTTATTAGGGTTTTTGCTTCCGATAATTTTTGGCAATTTATTTTATAGATTTAATAAAAAAATTGAAAGAAATAATGCTATTTTCGTTGTAAACTATGGTATGGATAATAATTCTATTTACTATAAAATAAAAAATTTAATAAAGTAAAATTTTTTGAAGGAAATTCGAATTTTTTGTTGAATTAAATATTATACTCATTTATACAAAAGGGGAACTGAAAATGGAAAATGTAGTTGGAAATTTTATTGATTATTTAAAAAAGCAAAGATTAAGTCAAAATACTTTAGAATCTTATGCAAGGGACATTAAAAACTTTTTACAATATCTAAATAGGAATAATATAAATTTCTTAGAAGTTAAGAAGTCTAACATAATTGCATATTTTTTGAATTTGCAAAAAGACGGTAGAGCTACATCTTCCATATCGAGAAATTTAGCTTCAATTAGAGCTTTTTATCGAATGTTATTGAAAATGGATTTAATTTCCTATGATCCTACAATTGAGTTAGAATCTCCGAAGATTGAAAAAAAATTACCTACCATTTTATCAGTTGAACAAGTAGAAGGATTGTTGTCTATGCCAAATACAAATGAACCTAAGGGTGCAAGAGATAAGGCGATGCTTGAAGTTTTATATGCAACAGGTATAAGAGTTTCAGAACTTGTTAGTTTAAAATTGGATGATATAAATTTAAATTTAGGATACTTAAGATGTAATGGAAATAAAGAAAGAATAATTCCTCTTGGTAAAATAGCTATCAAGGTATTAGAAAACTATATTAATAATTTTAGAAAAAAATTCGTTTCTAATAGTAGTAATGAATACCTTTTTTTAAATCATCATGGAGAAGGTATGACTCGCCAGGGTTTTTGGAAGATATTAAAGTATTATGCCAAAAAGGCTGGTATACAGCAAGAAATTACACCTAATATCATTAGACATTCTTTTGCAGCACATTTGATGGAAAACGGGGCCGATTTGAAATCTTTACAGGAACTATTAGGACATTCAGATATATCGACAACACAAATTTATGCGGAGATAAGCAAGACGAAAATTAGCGAAGTATATAAAAAATCACATCCAAGGGCATGATGCCCTTTTTTTTTCTAAAAAAATATTGTATAATAATATTCTCAAAATTAGAACACATTCTAAAGGGGGAAAAATTATGATTAATAGAGTGATTCTAATGGTAATGGACAGCGTAGGCATTGGCGAATTACCTGATGCTCATTTATACAATGACCAGGGTAGTGACACAATTGGAAATATATCAAAGGCAATTGGAGGGCTTAATTTACCTAATTTGCAATTATTAGGGCTAGGCAATATAGATGGAATTAAAGGTATACCACCTGTTGAAAGTCCTAATGGAAGTTATGGTAAAGCCCTTGAAATGTCAAAGGGTAAAGACACAACTACAGGACACTGGGAAATCGCAGGATTAATACTTGACAAACCTTTTCCTACATATCCAAATGGTTTCCCAGCAGAAATAATACAAGAATTTGAAAAAAGAATTGGAACAAGGACATTAGGCAACAAACCGGCTTCTGGAACAGCAATAATCGAAGAACTTGGCGATGAACATGTTAAGACAGGATATCCTATTGTCTATACTTCTGCAGATAGCGTGTTCCAGATAGCTGCACATGAAGAGGTTATACCTCTTGATAGGCTGTATGAAATGTGTAGAATAGCTCGCGAAATGCTTGTTGGGGAACACAATGTTGGAAGAGTTATAGCTAGACCTTTTGTAGGAACATCTGGAAACTATAAGAGAACTTCAAACAGAAGAGATTTTGCATTGATTCCACATAAAAAAACAGTGTTAAACTATATTCAAGAAAAAGGAATGGATGTCTGTGCAGTAGGCAAAATAGAAGATATCTATGCTGAATATGGTATAACAAAGGCTGTTCACACTAAAAATAACATGGATGGAGTAGACAAGACATTAGAATATATCAAGGAGGATATAAGGGGGTTAATATTCACTAACCTTGTAGATTTCGATATGGTATTTGGTCATAGAAATGACGCTAATGGATATGCAAACGCACTTAGGGAATTTGACGCGAGAATACCTGAAATAATAAATGCAATGAAGGATGATGACGTTTTAATAATAACTGCTGACCATGGATGCGACCCAACAACCGAAAGCACCGATCATTCAAGGGAATATATTCCAATAATAATATATGGAAAAAAAGTAAAAAGCGGAGTTAACATAGGCGTAAGAAAAACATTTGCAGATATTGGAAAAACTATAGCGGATATGTTAAACATAGATGCAGATATAGCTGGCGAAAGTTTTGCAAATGAAATACTTGCTCAGAGGTGATAAAATGATTGGAATAGAAAAGATAAATGAAGCAGTAAAATATATTAAGGACAGACTACCTGAAATACCAGAGGTTGCAATAATCCTAGGCTCAGGCCTAGGAATTCTTGCCGACGAAGTTGAAGACAAAATCGAAATACCATACAATGAAATACCTAATTTCCCAGTTTCAACAGTTGCAGGACATGCAGGAAAATTTGTTTATGGAAGTCTGCAAGGAAGAAAAGTATTGTTGATGAATGGCAGATTCCATTTCTATGAAGGCTATGACATGAAGATTGTTACAATGCCGATTAGAGTTTTTGCACTTCTTGGAATAAAAAAACTAATTGTTACGAATGCAGCTGGTGGTGTTAATACTGGATTTAGACCAGGCGATTTAATGCTAATAAAGGATCATGTTAATTTCTCTATGGCAAATCCTTTGATAGGAAAGAATATGGAGGAATTTGGACCAAGATTCCCTGATATGTCAAACCCATACAACAAGGAATTAATTGAAATTGCTAAAAAAGTTGCCAAAGAAAACAATATAGAAGTAGTTGAAGGCGTTTATTTTATGATGACCGGACCAAATTATGAAACACCAGCAGAAATAAGAGCAATAAGAAAACTAGGTGCTGATGCTGTTGGAATGTCAACAGTTCCTGAAGTTATAGTTGCAAACCACAGCGGTATTGATGTTCTTGGAATATCATGTATTACAAATATGGCAGCGGGCATTTTGGACCAACCTCTGAACCATGAAGAAGTCATTGAAACATCAATGATGGTTAGAGAGAAGTTTGTTACTCTTGTAAAAAAAATAATAATAGAAATGTAAGGAGGCGGACATATGAATTACTTAAATCGAATAAATGAAGCAAAAGAATATATTAAAAGTAAAATTAAAAAAACTCCAGATGTTGCAGTAATTTTAGGCTCAGGTCTTGGTAAACTTGCTGGAGAGATTGAAAACAAAATGGTTATAAAATACAGTGAAGTTCCACACTTCCCTGAATCTACAGTTGTTGGTCATGCCGGTGAATTTATATTTGGCAATATTGGGGATAAATTTGTAATGGCTATGAATGGTAGATTTCATTATTATGAAGGACATGACATGAAGGATGTAACACTACCAATTAGAGTTATGAGAGCTCTTGGAATTGAAAAGATTATAGTTACAAATGCTGCAGGTGGAATGAATCCGGAATTTGAAGCAGGGGACTTAATGTTAATTACCGACCATATTAACTTTATTGGAACTAACCCATTGATAGGAAGAAATTTTGAAGAACTTGGACCAAGATTTCCTGATATGTCACAGGCTTATAACAGGGAACTGATAGCTATAGCGGAAAATTGCGCAAACAAACTGGATATTAAGGTTCAAAAGGGTGTTTATGTAGCAGTGTCTGGACCAAACTACGAAACACCAGCGGAGCTTAGAATGTTAAGAATTATGGGTGCAGATGCTGTAGGTATGTCAACCGTTCCAGAGGTCATTGTTGCAAATCATGGTGGTATGAAGGTTTTAGGTATTTCCTGCATAACTGATATGGCAATACCAGATAACCTTGAGCCACTCGACCATGAAAGAGTTGTTGCAACTGCTGCAAGGGCAACTGAAAAATTTGTAAAGCTAGTTAAAGAGATTATTGTAAACATTTAATTACAGGGGGAAAACACTATGAGAATGTATGATATTATACTCAAAAAAAGAAACGGCGGGGAACTGACTAAAGAGGAAATAGATTTTGTAGTTAACGGATATACAAAAGGAGAAATTCCAGACTATCAAATGTCGGCTCTTTTGATGGCAATTTATTTTCAAAAGATGAATAAAAGAGAAACTGCTGACCTTACAATGGCAATGGTAAACTCTGGTGAAGTTGTGGATTTGTCAGCAATTGAAGGAATTAAGGTAGATAAGCATTCAACCGGCGGTGTAGGAGATACTACAACTCTTGTTCTAGGACCGATGGTAGCTGCAGCTGGAGCTCCGGTTGCAAAAATGTCTGGAAGAGGACTAGGCCATACCGGCGGAACGCTTGATAAACTTGAATCTATAAGCGGTCTGTCAATTGAAATGCCAAAGGAAAAATTTATTGAAAATGTAAATAAGGTAAAGCTTGCAGTTGCAGGTCAAACTGCAAACCTTGCGCCTGCTGATAAAAAATTATATGCATTAAGAGATGTTACTGCAACGGTTGACAATATATCTTTGATTGCTTCAAGTATTATGAGCAAGAAAATTGCTGCAGGGGCTGATGCAATAGTATTAGATGTAAAAACAGGTGCTGGAGCCTTTATGAAGACATTGGATGATTCATTTGCGCTTGCAAAGGAAATGGTTGATATAGGAACAAATGTAGGCAGAAACACAGTTGCAATTGTTTCAGATATGGATGAGCCGCTGGGACTTGCTGTTGGAAACGCATTGGAAGTAAAGGAAGCTATAGACACGCTTAAAGGGCATGGTCCAAAGGATTTATATGAATTGTGCATGACACTAGGTTCGTATATGCTTATACTTGCAAATAAGGCCGATACAGTTGAGAAAGCAAGAAAAATATTAGAAGAAACAATAACAAGCGGTTCTGCTTTAAATAAATTTAAAGAATTTGTAGTTGCACAGGGTGGAAATCCAGACGTTATTGACAACCCAGAGTTGCTTCCAACTGCAAAAAATGTAATTGAATATAAAGCTAAGAAAAGCGGTTATATAAATAAAATAGTTGCAATTGATGTAGGTATTGCTGCACTTGTTTTAGGTGCAGGAAGAGAGACAAAGGAAAGCGAAGTTGATTTAGCTGTTGGTATTGTTCTTAATAAAAAAGTCGGAGATTACGTAAATGAGGGAGAAACTCTATGCTATATTCATGTCAATGATATGAGCAAATTGGCAGATTGTGAAAGAAGATTGGAAAACGCGTTTGAAATAGTTGAAGAAAAAGTTGAGCAACGACCACTAATCTTCGGTGTTGTTACAAAGGATGGAATACAAAGATTTTAATTGAATCTGTTTTGAGCCCTTAAAATTAGGGCTCTTTTTAATTTAATCTATATTTGCTGCATAAACATAAAAATTTTTGGAATGGGAAAAATAAAGATAAATCAAAAACGAGGAGGTTTACATATGAAAAGGTTTGCAGCAATACTTCTTACCATAATAATGCTCATAGTTTTTTCAGACAATGTTTATGCGGCAAAGGAACCTGATTTGAAATTGGATTGTAAATCTGCAATACTTATTGAAAATAGCACTGGCAAGGTGCTTTACGAACTAAATTCTCATGAAAAAGTATATCCCGCGAGTGTTACAAAGATAATGGTTATGCTACTTACTATGGAAGCTATAGATAGGGGAGAGATTAAACTTACAGATAAGGTTGTAGTTAGTCCACGAGCAAAATCCATGGGTGGTAGCACTATGTTTCTTGAACAGGGCGAAATTAGAACTGTGGAGGAACTTTTAAAAGGCGTCTCGATAGAATCTGCGAATGATGCATCTGTGGCATTAGCTGAATACTTGGCTGGAACTGAAGAATCATTTGTCGAAAAAATGAATAATAGAGCTAAAGAACTTGGAATGAAGAATACTCATTTTGTTAATTGCACGGGTTTCTATGACACAAATCATTATACTTCTGCTTACGATGTTGCTATAATGTCAAGGGAACTATTAAAACATTCTAAAATACTGGATTATACTAAAATTTGGATGGAAACAATAAGCGAAGGGAGAAAAGAGCCCTTCACATTAGTTAACAGAAATAAAATGATTAGAAGATACCTTGGATGCGATGGAATAAAGACTGGATATGTTAAAGAATCCATGTATTGCATATCTGCAACAGCCCAAAGAAACGGAATAAGATTCATATCAGTCATAATGGGAGCACCTTCGGCTAATGAAAGAAACGAAATGGCAGGTAGATTGCTAGATATAGGTTTTGCAAAATATGAAACAATTACTGCTGTTAAGAAGGGCGATGTAGTAGGGGAAATTAAATTACCAATGTCAAAACCTGAGAAGGTTAACCTGATTGCTAATGAAGATTTAAAGATTATTGTTGAAAAAGGAACTAAACTTAAATATCAAAATAAAGTAGAACTGTTTAGGGATTTGAAACTGCCGATTAAAAAGGGAGATGTAGTTGGAATACTAAAAGCAGTGGATGGTGAGATTGTATACGGTCAGGCGCCTGTAGTAGTTGATGAAGATATTAATAAAGTAAATTATATTGATGTTCTTGCAAAGATGATTAAAATGTATCTAAATATTAAGTAAAAATCATGTCGGGTTTCCGACATGATTTTTTTCTTGATAGTTTATTCTAAAAATTATATACTTATAGGGAATATTAATAATGGGTGATTGGATGAAATTTGATAATGAGATTTTAAAAGATTTTGTTGAGGCCATTTTAAGTCAAAATTTCAATATATATTTAGTTGGTGGTTCAGTGAGAGATTATCTGTTGGGAGTGAAATCTTATGATTACGATTTTGCTGTAATCGCTACGCCAGAAAAACATTATAGGTTGACTGAATATATATCAAACTTATTTAATGTTGAATATAGATATAATGACTATTATAATACTTCTAAATTTGAGATAGGTGGAATTGATATAGACCTTGTAATGGCAAGAAAGGAATATTATCCCGTGCCAGCCTGTAAACCAATAATTAAATCATCCATTATCGAAGATGATTTGAAAAGAAGGGATTTTACAATTAACTCTATCGCTTTTGATTTCAAAAACTATAGATATATTGATATTTTAAACGGAATTAACGACTTAAAAAAAGGAATTATAAAAATTTTACACAAAAAAAGCTTTATAGATGATCCTATTAGGATTTTTAGAGCAATAAAGTATGCATCAAGATTAAATTTTAATTATGATGAAATGACTGAATCGTTAATGGTTAATGCCTTAATGGATGGATTTGTAAATTTAATTCCTAAGCAAAGAATAAGTAATGAAATTAGTGCTATATTAAAGGAAAAAAATTTTAATCATGCTTTGAATGAATTACTAAGGCTTAATATTTTAGGGACTATATTTAATAAGCATATAATGTTAAACTGTAGTTTAAGACAGCAATATTTCTTAAAACTTAATGACGAAGAAAAATTAGCATGTGTTTTCTTCAATAATAAACATTTTGATTTAGAAGAAATTGTAAAAGAATTCTGCTTGAGCAGAGATTTTTTAGAACTAACTAAAGTCATTAAAACTCTTTGCGATATTGTAAGATTAAATAAACTACAAGAAATATACAGCTTCATTTTGAAAAACGAGAAGAGACTAAACGATAATTTATTAATGTCAATATTTGAAAGCGAAGTTATTAGCAAATACATCGCTGCGAAAAGTTCTATAAAAATCGATGAAAACCTGATTAAAAATATAGAAGAAAGCAAAAGAAGGGATTTTATTTTAGAATACAAATTAAATAAGTTATTGGAGTTTGGAGGTAGGACTGATGTTCAGCTATAACGTTGCAACTTTTATTTTGACTGCCATAGCAATAATAATTTCCTTGTCGGTTCATGAATTTTCACATGCCCTTGTATCTACTGCTCATGGAGACGAAACACCATCTTTTTATGGAAGACTAACAATAAATCCTTTTGCACATATTGATTTAATGGGAATGATTTCATTGTTTATTTTTAAATTTGGATGGGCTAAACCAGTTCCTATTAATCCAAACAATTATAAAAATAGGAGAATAGGTATTATTTTAACTTCAGCTGCAGGTCCTCTCTCAAATTTAGTTTTAGCTTTTTTTTCGGCAGCCGTATATTTTGCTTTTGAGCCTACATCTGAATCCATTGTATATTTTTTAAGGGATTTGATTGTAATCAATTCTGGTTTAGCTGTTTTTAATATATTACCACTTCCACCACTAGATGGCTCGAAAATATTTGCAGAAGTTTTTAGAGGTAAAGCAGCAGAATTTATTTATTCAATGGAAGGAAAGGGGACTTTTATTTTATTTTTACTTCTTATGTTTTCTCCATTTCAAAGGTTTATATCTACAATTATCAATTTAACAATTGGCGGAATAATAGCATTGGCAATACAATTAGTTAGCAGGTGATTATATGTCTATAACTATAAAGATTGAAGCTTTCGAAGGACCTCTAGACCTATTACTACACTTGATAAAAAAATCTAAAGTTGATATATATAATATTCCAATATTTGAAATAACAGAGCAGTATATTAATTACCTAAAAGCTATGGAAGAGTTAGACCTTGAAATAGCAAGCGAGTTTATCGTAATGGCAGCAACTCTTCTTGAGATTAAATCAAAAATGCTGCTTCCTAAGATTAAACCTGAAAATGAAGAAGCTGCTGATTTAGACCCAAGAAAAGAACTTGTAGAAAAATTGGTTGAATATAAAAAGTATAAAGAATTTGCAAATAAGCTAAGAGAGAAGTCAGAAAGTTATCATATTTATTTTAAACAACCTGAAATAATTGACGACATTGATGACAACAAAGATGTATTATTAAAGAATATAACACTTGAAAATATAATGAAGGCATTTAACAAAGTGTTGAACAATTATGAGAAAAGATTTAATCAAAAATTTCTTATACCTGAAAATATTGACCACGATGAGTATAAAATAGAAGACAAAATGGATGAGATATTAAAGGTTGTAAAATTAAAAAAGAAGATGAAGTTTAACGATTTTTTTGTTTCAATAAAATCAAATCTTGAAATTATAGTTATTTTTCTTGCTATGTTGGAATTAATTAAATTAAGAAACATTATAGCCTATCAAGACTCAAATTTTGGAGATATAATCATTGAGGGGATGGAGTAAATGTCGGAAATTTATTTAGATTTAAATCATGATAAAGATAGAAAAAGAATTAAGGGAGTTATAGAAAGTATATTGTTTGTATCTGGTGATGCAGTCTTAAAGAAGGAGATAAAGGAAATACTACAGATTGACAAAAATATGATGGAGAGCATTTTAAAGGAATTAAAGCAAGAATATGAAGACGAATCAAGAGGCATAATTTTACTTGAATTTAATGATAAAGTTCAGCTTTCAACAAAGCCTGAATATAGCCACTATATTAAAAGAATGGTAAAATCAGATTCTAGACATAACCTTTCACAAGCTGCTTTGGAAACATTGGCAATTATAGCATATAAACAACCAATAACAAAATCTGAAATAGATGAAATAAGAGGAGTTAGAAGTGATAAAGCCTTATCTACATTAATGGATTATGGGCTTATAGCAGAAGCTGGAAGGCTTGAAACTATAGGGCGACCTATAATTTATGAAACTACCGAAGAATTTTTGAAATATTTTGGTTTTAATAATTTGAAAGAATTACCTAAATTAATTGAATTTAATTTGGAAAAAAAGGAAGAATAAATATATGAAGTATATTTATTCTTCCTTTTTTAATTGAGGTGAATTTATGAAAATATTACTAGCTTTTATTTTAGTTTTTTTATTTTTACTTTTTTCACAGGGTTGGATTGAAATAATAATAAAATTGGACAAATTAATTTTGAATTTTGTGTTTTTTACTGTTATAAAAATAAAAGTATTTGAAAAGAATATAAAAGAGAAGTCTCAAAATGATAAAAAGAGTGGCATTAAGGCTGATTTTAACAAATATGTAAATTTAGTTAGAATAATTCAAGAAATATTAAAGGATATAAGATTTAAAATAAGCATACTATTAAATCTTAAATTTATATTTGGATTTTCAGAACCAGATATAACTGGTATATTTTATGGATTGCTAAATTCATTGGCCTATTCCTTTGATGTTTATTTTAAAAATTATTTTAAAGAATTTATATCAGAATATAACTTTGTTCCAAAATTCAATGAACAGAAATTTAATCTAGAATTGAAATTAGTAGTGAAGTTGAAAAATTACTTACTTATTCTAATTTTGTTTAAACTAATTTACATATATAAATTGAAAAGAAAGGGTGAATTAGCATATGGAACATCCAATTGAAGCTCTTATGAGAACAACTATGGATAATTTGAGGGAAATGATAGACGTTAACACCATTGTAGGTGAACCTGTGGAAACGCATGATGGTACTGTTATCATTCCCATATCAAAGGTATGTATAGGATTTGCATCAGGGGGAACAGAATTTACTAATGAACGCAAGATGGATGATAAAGCAAAATTTCCATTTGGTGGTGGAAGTGGTGCAGGTATGACTTTACATCCTGTAGCATTTCTAGTAGTTTCAAAGGATAGTGTTAAATTATTGCCGGTAAATCAAGCTAATTCTATAGAAAGGATTATAGATGGCGTTCCAGATTTAATTGAAGAAATTATAAATTATTTTAGAAAAGATAAAAAAAAGGGAGATAAATATGTTAATGTTGAAGATGAAGGATTTAATGCTACTTAATGATTAGCTTTTGGAGGTTGGATTGCTTTGAAAAAAGTTTATACAATCATTTTATTTATAATGATATTTACTTCAACAAGCAAGGTTTGTTTTTCGAAAGTTCCTGTTCCTGCATTGAATTTAAATTGCGTTTCAGCAACTGTCATTGATCAAGAATCAGGAAGAATTTTATATAGCAAAAACGGAAATAAAATTTTGCCAATGGCTAGCACGACAAAAATTATGACAGCAATAATTGCAATAGAAAAGGGGAAATTAAACGATGTTGTAACAGTTTCAACAAAAGCTGCCTCGGTTTCTGGCTCCTCCGCAGGATTAAAGGCAGGTGAAAAGGTTACGTTGGAGGAACTATTGTATGGTCTAATGCTTGAGTCTGGCAATGATGCTGCAGTAGCAATAGCAGAACATATTGGTGGCAATGTAACTAATTTTATTCGAATGATGAATAACAAAGCAATTGAATTAGGGGCCTTAAATACAAGCTTTGTAACCCCCCATGGACTTGATGCAGAAGATCATTTTACAACTGCAAATGACCTTGCAAAAATATCTGCATATGCAATGCGAAACGAAGTATTTTCAAAAATTGTAGCTACAAAGGATATATCCTATGGAGTATCAGGACAGTTCAAAAGAAATTATACCAATATAAATAAATTCTTATTTAGGGTGGATAATTCAGATGGAATTAAGACCGGATTTACAGGAAATGCAGGAAAATGTTTAGTTGCTTCTGTAAGACACAAATTTGGCAGATATATATGTGTAGTATTAAATAGTGGAGATAGATGGAAGGATGCCGAGAAACTTGTAAAATATGCTACAGAAAATTATAAATTTATTAAAATTGCTGAAAAGGAAGAGATAATTAAAAGTTTATTTGTTTACGGAGGAAATAGCAGAAATATATTAATACAGGCAAAGGATGAGTTGTTTTTACCTATTAAGAAAGAAGAAAAGGATAAGATAAATGTTGAACTGTATGTGCCATCTGTTATGTTTGCACCTATTGCAAAAAATGAAATAGTTGGAAATTTAGTCGTAAGATTAGATAAGGATATTATAGCAAAGTATCCTTTATATAGCGATAGAGAAGTTAAAAGAAAAAATTTCTTTGACATAATTAAAGATATATTTAATTATTATTAACACCCATTTGGGTGTTTTTTTTGTAACCATTTTATTATTAAGTGAATATTTTAATTATATGGAAAGGGGGGAGTTAAGTTGTTTAGATATATTGATTGCATCGATGCTGGAACAGAGTTTTGTCCCTGCAATCTTGCAGACACAGGAGAATGCATAATCTGTTCACAACTAAGAGGTAAAACATTTTGTGATTGCTTAAACTGGAAAGGGAGTTGCATTTTTCAGGAGTATTATTGGAACCATAATAAAAGTAAAAAAGTTAGAGAATTTGCTGAATATGTAGTAGTGGATAAGAAATATATAAGGGACGATTTGATAAAATTTGATATTCAAGTTAATGCACATCTGGCAAGGCAATTGAATTCAATTGGTTCTTATGTTTTTTTAAAAAACCCAAAGTCCCCTGAATTTTTTTCAACTCCTATTTCAATAATGAAGAGCAATTTAAAGAACAACCAAATAACTGTGGTTGTAAAAATTATTGGTGTAAAGACTAAGAACTTGGGACTAGCAGGTGACAAAATATTATTAAAGGGTCCATACTGGAATGGCATTCAAGGACAAGTGTTTCTAAAAGGTTTAAAAAACTCAACGTTATTTATAGCAGCAAGGGGAGTTGCAGCTGCACCGGCACTAATGGTTGCAAAAAAACTAAAACTTAAAGGAAATGAAATAATAGTTGCGTTAGATGTAGGAAGACATTCAGAGAATTTTGCAAAAAAAGATTTTACTGACTTGGGTTGCAAAATAATAGATGTTAGCATGGTAGATTATAGCAAATATAGCTTAAAAGAGGAGTTTATAAAAATTATTGCAGAGTTAAAGAAAAAATACGAATTTAAAGTTATCCTTTCAGCAGGCAGTGATGAATTTCATGAATTATTATTAAATCATTTATATCAATTTGACAATAGTTTAAAATTTGCAACAGTGAATAATGGAATAATTACATGCGGTGAAGGCGTTTGTGGAAGCTGTGAGGCTAAACTTCATAATCATTTAATTAAAACATGCAAACAGCAATACAATCCAGCAGAATTATTTATTAAGCCTAAAGGAGAGGTTTAATATGAGAATAATAGTTATTGGCGGTGGATGGGCAGGATGTGCTGCAGCACTTCAGGCAAAGAAATGTGGCGCAGAAGTTTTATTAATTGAAAAAACAGACTTACTATTAGGGCTTGGTAATGTTGGTGGAATTATAAGGAACAATGGGAGATTTACTGCAGCTGAGGAGATGATAGCACTAGGTGGTGGAGATTTATTTAAAATTGCAGACAATTGTGCAAGGCATAAAAATGTTGATTTCCCAGGCCATAAACATGCAACTTTATATGATGTTAATAGGATAGAGCCTGAAGTAAGAAATTATCTATATTCAAAGGGGGTAAACGTAATATTTGAAACAAGAGTTGTTGATGTTGGAACTGAAGGCAATAGAATAAAATCTATATATTTGTTTGATGGAACAGAAATAGAAGGTGATGTGTTTGTAGAAACTACTGGTTCTACAGGACCTATTGGTAACTGCTTAAGGTATGGTCAAGGATGCTCAATGTGCATATTGCGTTGTCCGTCTTATGGTCCTAGGATAAGTATTTCGATGAGAGCAGGAGTAGAAGACATACAAGGACTAAGAGGAGATGAAAGTTTTGGCGCAATGAGCGGGTCGTGCAAACTTGTAAAGGAAACATTATCTGAAGATATTCAAGAAAAACTAAACAAGGATGGAGTTGTTGTTTTACCAGTTCCAAAAGAAGATATAAACGTTGAAAAATTAAACATGAAGGTATGTCAGCAGTATGCATTGAAAGAGTTTGCTGAGAACATTGTTTTATTAGATACCGGGCATGCAAAACTTATGACGAGCTATTATCCCTTAGAAAAGCTGAGAAAGATTCCTGGGCTTGAAAAGGCAAAATTTGTTGATCCATATTCTGGTGGTAAGGCTAATTCAATTAGATATTTGTCCATGGCACCAAGGGAAAATACAATGAAGGTATGCGGGTTAGATAATTTATTCGTTGGAGGAGAAAAAAGCGGTCTATTTGTTGGCCATACAGAGGCAATTGTAACAGGAACACTAGCAGGCTATAATGCTGTAAGGGCAGGATTGGGGCTAAATCTTGTTGAATTGCCAATTACACTTGCTGTTGGCGACATAATAAACCATGAAAATGAGATGAAAAAATCAATAGAAGGCTTAAAATTAAGGTATACATTTGCTGGAGCTAACTATTTTGAAAGAATGAAAAAATTAGGGCTTTATACAACAAATGTTGAAGAAATTAGGAATCGTGTAAGGTCATTAATGCTTGAAAAATTTTTTGAAACTAGAATAATTTGAAAAATAAAACCCCATGTAGAAATCAATACATGGGGTTAAAATTAGTTTTCAACTGGCATAAAAGTTAGACCAAGAAGCCCTGGACCAGAATGAACACTTAAGGCTGGACTAACTTCATTTATTAGTATTTCTTTAACATTTTTTATTTCCTTAATTTTTTTTGCAAGTTCGATAGCTTCCAATTCAGCATTTGCATGCGGTATTCCAACGTTTACAAGAGTATTTTCGCAGGCAGATTTCAATTCATCTAGCATTTTTTGTATTGCTTGATTTTTACCTCTAACCTTTGCAAACATAAAATATTTTCCTAGTTCATCGATTGATATAACAGGTTTAATATTTAAGAGTGAACCAATTTTTGCTGAAAAACTACTTATTCTTCCACCCTTTTTCAAATATTCAAGAGT
This sequence comes from Caloramator mitchellensis, assembly GCF_001440545.1. Classification (NCBI taxonomy): domain Bacteria; kingdom Bacillati; phylum Bacillota; class Clostridia; order Eubacteriales; family Clostridiaceae; genus Caloramator; species Caloramator mitchellensis. The sequence continues at coordinate 28,614 of NZ_LKHP01000006.1, read as the reverse complement.
GTCTACAATAAAGAATCCTTTTGTTTTATGCCTAAGGTTTTCTAATATTTCGACTATCTTTTCAAAATTAACGTTTTGGCTCACAAGTTTTGCTGCTTCTAATACTAAGTGCCCTAATCCTGTGGATAATATTTTAGAATCAATTACTGAAATTTTTAAATCTTCTATTTCTTTTTCAATTAGTTTAAACATATCGTATGTCCCACTTAATCCAGAAGAGATAGTTATAGCAATGCAGTGGGTAAATCCTTTTTCTTTTAACTCATTAAATTTATTCAACACATCTGATGGAGAAGGCATTGATGTTTTTGGTATTTCACTATCTAGATTTGAATATATCTCTTGAGGTGTAATGTCAACTCCGTCTCTGTATTCTTTATCATTATAGATTATTCTTAAAGAAACAACGTTTATTCCGAATTTATTAAGCAAATCTTTTGGAATATCACATGAACTATCTGTAAGAAGAGCAATTTTTTCCATAAACAACCTCCTATTATTTTGAGGTTATTATATCATTTTTTAGGTATTCATGCTATATAAAATTATAAATGTTTAGAAATATTAAAAAATGGGGATTAAATCCCCATTTATCTTCCCATACCCCTTCTTTCTTGTTTTCTTGCTTTTCTGCATTTTGGACATCTAACAGGTTCATTTTCAAATCCTTTTTCTTTGTAAAATGCCTGCTCTCCTTCCGTAAAAACAAATTCCTTTCCACATTCTTTACATAAAAGATTTTTGTCTGACATAAGTAAACCTCCTAAGATTAAATTAGTTACATTAGTAATATTTCCAAAACTTATGAAAATATACAACTAATTATATAAAATATTGAAATATTAGGGAATTAATGTTAAAATGATTTTGATTATTTTGTAAGGAGAAATAAAATGATAGAAAGAAGCGTATCTTTCAAAAAGCTAGCAGTTTTGTTATTGTTTTTTATTGCTATGGTAAGCTTTATAATTCATTATAAAATATATAATATGGCTAATCTTAAGTCTTATGTTTTATCATTTGGAAATACTGCACCTGTTATTTTCTTGGTCTTATGCACTGTTAGACCTTTAATTTTGCTCCCCGTAGGTATATTTTCAGCTTTGGGTGGGTTGTTATTTGGGGCTTTTGTTGGAACTTTGTATACATTAATAGGAAGCATAATAGGCTCAGTTATAGCCTATTATTTAGCAAGATTTTTTGGAAAGGATTTAGTTGAAAAATTATTAAATGGTAAATACAAAAGACTTGGGAAAAAGTCAAGAGAGCACGGTTTTTATGTCACCTTTATGCTTAGAGTAGTTCCAATACTTCCGTTTGATGCAGTAAGCTATATTTGCGGTTTATCTGATATTAGTATGAAGGATTATTTGTTAGGAACAATACTTGGGATAATTCCCGGAACTTTTATTTATAGTTATTTTGGCAGTTCTTTAAAAAATGTTATGTCTAAGGAGTTTTTTATAGCAATTTTGCTTCTTGTTTGTTTAGCACTAATACCTTTATTATACAAAAAAATTTCAAAAAACAATTTAGATGATATAGATTTTGAAAATGAAGATAACAGTGAAATCAGTTGACAAATTTTATTAAATCTTTATAATTAACATATGAAGGGGAGTAACTCGGCAAATTGCCTTAGTCGGTCGTCAATACGGCAAATGCCCGGTCGGCTAGCAAGATTTACTTGTGAGTAAGACCTTTATCTATGTTTTTCATGGATAAAGGTCTTTTTTAATTGACAAAATAATTACGGGAGGTTTTGGAATGAAGGCATTTTATGCAAAAACAAAGGAAGAAGTATTTAACGAATTAAACACGAGCGATAGGGGCTTAACAAACGATGAAGTTAAAAAAAGAATAGAAGAATATGGATTTAACGAGTTTAAGGAAAAGAAAACTAGAACGACATTTCAAAAGTTTATGGACCAATTCAAGGACTTTTTAGTATTGATACTTATTGGAGCCGCTATAATTTCAGGATTTGTAGGAGAAGTTGCTGATTCGATTATAATATTGTTAGTTGTAATTATTAATGCAACTTTAGGTGTAATTCAGGAAAATAAAGCAGAAGAATCGCTCAAGGCACTTAAAAAGATGGCCGCTCCACTCGCGCATGTAATAAGAAATGGTATTTCCTTGGAAATACCTGTAAGAGAAATTGTTCCCGGAGATTTAGTGGTTCTTGAAGCTGGTAGATACGTTCCAGCTGATTTAAGATTGATTGAAACATCTAATCTTAAAATTGAAGAATCATCATTGACAGGTGAATCTGTTCCTGTAGAAAAAAATGACAGAGCTTTGGATAGTGAAAACATAGGCATAGGTGACAGAAAGAATATGGCCTTTATGTCTTCTATGGTTACATATGGAAGAGGAAAAGGTATTGTTGTTGCTACAGGAATGAAAACCGAGATAGGTAAAATAGCAGATATGCTTGCTAATGTAGAGGAAGAGCAGACACCACTACAAATTAAATTAGAAGAAGCCGGAAAGTGGATGGGTATAGCTGCGCTTGTAATATGCGGAATCATGTTTATCGTAGGTATATTAAAGGGGAAAGAATTGCTTGAAATGTTTATGACTTCTATTTCGCTTGCTGTTGCTGCTATACCAGAAGGATTGCCTGCTGTAGTAACAATAGTTTTAGCTGTTGGTGTTCAAAAGATGATAAAACGTAACGCTATTATAAGAAAACTTCCTGCAGTTGAGACTTTAGGATGTGCAACTGTTATTTGCTCAGATAAAACAGGAACGTTAACACAAAATAAAATGACAGTAAAAAGAATTTATACAATAAACGGTTTTGCTGATGATATTACTGATGCAAAAAAAGTAATATACATTTCAAATTTATGCAACGATACAAAAATTGTCGATGAAGATGGTAAGTATAAAACAATAGGAGACCCAACTGAAACGGCATTGATAGATATGGCTTTTTCAGTAGGCATTGACAAGAGAAAACTTGATGAGGAATATGTAAGAATCGAGGAAATACCATTTGACTCTGATAGAAAGCTCATGACTACCTTCAATAAAAATGGAGACAAAATAGAAGTAAATACAAAAGGTGCACCGGACATACTTCTTTCAAGGTGTAAATATGTGTTGGATGGAGATAAAATTAGAGAAATAACTAATGAGGATTTGGAAAATATTAAAAACGCAAATGAGGAAATGGCAAAAAATGCACTTAGAGTTTTAGCTGCTGGATATAAAGTAGTGGATAAAGTTGAAATTGAAAGTGCAGAAAATGATTTGATTTTTGCAGGACTTATTGGAATGATAGACCCACCAAGAGAAGAGGCAAAAGACGCAGTGCATGTATGTAAAACTGCAGGAATAAAGCCTGTTATGATTACAGGTGACCATAAATCTACAGCCATTGCTATCGCAAAGGAATTAGGGATATTAAATGATGAAAGTGAAGCTATAACTGGTGCTGAACTTGAAAAAATGTCAGACGATGAGTTGTTCAACAATGTTAAGAAATATAGCGTTTATGCAAGAGTATCTCCAGAACATAAGGTTAGAATTGTTGAAGCATGGAAGAAAAATGGTCAGATTGTTGCTATGACAGGTGACGGAGTAAACGATGCACCAGCTTTAAAAACTGCGAATATAGGTGCTGCAATGGGGATTACCGGAACAGACGTTGCTAAGGAAGCTGCTGATATGGTTTTAACAGATGACAATTTTGCAACGATTGTTTCTGCGGTTGAAGAAGGAAGAACAATTTATTCAAATATTAAAAAATCCATAAGTTATCTATTATCCTGCAACATCGGTGAAATAGTGACTTTATTTGTAGCGACGCTGCTCGGTTGGGCAGAACCACTGCTTCCAATCCACATTCTATGGGTTAATCTTGTTACTGATAGTTTACCAGCCCTAGCACTCGGAATGGAAGCGGCAGAACCAGGTGTAATGAAACAGCCACCAAGGGACCCAGATGAAGGTATATTCTCAAAGGGAGCCGGATTTAGAATATTGCTACAAGGTATATTTATAGGTGTTGTTACATTAATCGCTTATGTATACGGAGTAAATTATGGAAAGGCAAGAGGAATGTCATTTGACGAATATGAAATTTTAGGAAGAACTATGGCTTTCTTTACACTAAGTTTATCACAGCTTGTTCATGCGTTTAACAACAGGTATGAGACAAAATCAGTATTAGTTAATGGAATTTTTAAGAACAAGTATTTAAACCTTGCAGCTACAGCATCATTTATAATTCAATTAATAGTTTTAGCATCACCATTCCTTAGAAATATATTTAAGGTGACATTATTAAATGGAGAACAAATAATGGTTGTTGCAGCTTGCTCCATAGCACCACTATTTGCTGTTGAAATTGCAAAATTTATAAGAAAACAAAAATAAAGCATTTTAAAAAATATTAAATGCGTTGCCGTTAAAACGTTGTAAATTGATTTATAGGTTAATTTAAAGAGCCTCATGAAATGATTTCTAAAGGCGCCTCTCATGAGCCTTAGTAACTCTTACTTTTCGACTTTTCAAATGTCTGTAATTTTGAACAGGACGTTCAAAGCCGAGCGGACGACATGGATGTCGTCTCGCGAGGGTAAGACATTTGAAAACAAAGAAAAGTTTAGAGTTACTTGGCGAAATGAGCGAAGCCCAGGAAATCATTCATGAGGCTTAATAATATGACTTACACAATTTATCTCTGTTTTAGCGGCAACAATTATTTCTGAAATTTTGTTTTCAAAAAATTATTGACAATTTCAAAAAAACGAATAATATAATTATGAAATAATAATTTTGAAATTGTATCGATACAACAGGAGGGGTATTATGCAAAACAACAAATTAAGAAAAATAATCTATTCGGCATTAGGAATTGCGATTGTATTTATCGCTACTATTTTTATCAAGATACCTTATGTAAAAGGCTATATCAACTTTGGTGATATTTTCATTTTTGTAATAGGTTCTGTTTTTGGAAGCAGCGTAGGCATGATTGCCGGTGGTTTAGGTTCGGCACTTGCGGATGTTTATCTGACTTACACAATCTATGCACCAGCAACTTTGGTTATAAAGGGCATCGAAGGATTTGTAGCTGCAAAATTGTTTCAAAAATTTGAAGCACAAAACAACAAGCTTATGATGTATGTTTCATATTTCATAGCAGGAATTTGGATGGCATTTGGATATTTGATTTATGAAACTTTCCTTTACGGATTTGCAACTGCTGTTGCATCAGTTCCAGGTAATTTGTTTCAAGGTATAATAAGCGCAATTGTGGCAATCCCATTAATTAGTATGATTAAAGCTGTGTATAAAAGATGATAATTTAATAATATTGGACTTTAAATCCCTATGAATATTTCATGGGGATTATTTTATTTAATGTGATGATTATTATAACTAAGTTTTGGCAAAAATATTAGTGGAGGTGATATTTTGCTTAACAGAATTAGGGATAGAAGAATTGAAAGGAATGGAATATATGAATTGACTTTGCAAATACCAGAAGATGAGTATTTTAGCGTATATGATAGCGTTACAGAATACAGCGCTACGGAGATAGTAGGGAATTATCTTGCTAAGTATCAGGATGACGCAAGATTTGATAATGTCAGAATAAAGCATAACAAAAACGGTCATGTCGTTGATATTAAAGCAGAACTACGATATGTTGACAACGACCATACTGATGCTAGTCCTGTTCCTGATATGCTCAATAAAACAAGACCTTAGTGGAGGTTTATATGTATCTAACATACCTGCTTATTTTTTATCTATTTGGGATTGCTTTATTTTTTGAATGGAGTATCTTTCTGTTAAGTGCAGCGATTACTGCACTTTTTTTAGTAATCTATTATAAAAAGGAGCTTTTTATTTTTGCTGTATTATTTGTATTACTAGGAATAATTACGGCCTATTCAAAAGAAAAGATTGTAGAAAACAAAATCCATTCACTTGAAAAATTTTATTATTATGAAGGGTTTATTAATGAAAAATACGATGATTATTTTCTATTAAACAATACAAAATCAGATTACAAAATAATAGTATTGATAAAAGAAAAAGCTGATATAAATCCTGGGGATTATGTGACTATAAGTGGCAAATTTGAAGATAATCAAATCTATAAAAATAATTATTATTTTTCAAAAAATATATTTGGTAGGGTAAAAGTAGATAAAATTGAAAAAATAAAAGGGGGAAATTATTTAATATCTAAGTTGATAAAAATTAAATACGACACCATTAACAAATTAATTGAGATAGATAAAAAAGGCGGAGCATTTGTTGCAGCACTTTTGTTTGGATATACAAATGAATTTGATTTAGAAACAAAAGAAAAATTTACTCAGCTAGGTATTTCCCATATACTTGCTGTATCAGGGTTTAATCTCGGAATTATTTATTTGTTTATTAATGCAGTTTTAAAAAAGATGCCATTTTATCTTAGAAAATCAATATCTATACTTTTTTGTTTGGCGTGGGTGATTCTATCATCCTTTGAACCATCGATTGTCAGAGCTTTTATTATGCTACTGCTGCTAAATGTAGCAAGAATTATAAAAAGACAATCTGTAAGCATTAACAATTTATCTGCCGCTGCAATAATAATGACTCTTATCAATCCTTATTTAATATACAACACTGGTTTCATTTTATCATTTTCTGCAACTGCTGGAATTCTGGTTTTAAGTAAGCAGGTTGAAAATAAATTAAAGGGATTAAAAATATTAAAAGATGAAGTTTCCATAAGCGTTGCAGCATTTTTATCAACTTTGCCTATAATTATATATTTAAAAGGATATTTTTCTATAATAACTATTCCTTTAAATATTTTAATAAGCCCTATTATTTTTATTATAACAATACTAGCTTTTGCCATGACTTTTTTTTACATTTTAACTTCACTTCAATTTTTATTATATCCCCCGCTAATGCTAAGCAGATTTTTTGTTTTACTAATCGATGGATTAGCTAAATTTAACGCAAATATCTACTTAAAAGGCAGTTTTGCAGTTTTAATTGTATTATATATCTTAATTGCATTAAATTTAGATATCATTAAACTAAAAAAAATAAAATATGCTAATTTAATATTAACAATTATATTGTTTATTTCGATTTTTGCTCCGAATAATAAACTAAGTATAACCATTTTAAATGTTGGGCAGGGAGATAGTATTTTTATTGAAACTCCAAACAGACACTCTATTTTAATTGATACAGGACCTAAAATATCAGATTATACAGCTGCACGGGATAGAATACTCCCATACATTAGAAAAAGAGGATATAACAAAATCAATTTATTAATTATTACTCACACACATAACGACCACTTTGGAGGCTTTGAATATATTAATGGCCATATAAATGTGGATAAAATATTGACAGCTGCAGTATTAAAAAATAACATAGAGTATGTTAATATTATTAAAGGAGATAAAATTATTGTCGACGGTGTAGAGCTTAATATACTTTATCCTAAAGGATATATTGAAACCGATGAGAAAAATGAGAATGCATTAATATTTAGACTTGTATATAAGGATTTTTCAATGCTTTTGCCTTCAGATGCCGACCTTGATGAGATAAAAAATGATTATACAAATTACGACATAATACAGCTTCCACACCATGGTTCGATAGCATCCATGGGAATTGAAACTGCTTTGAAATATAAATTCGATACAGCAGTTATTTCCGTTGGAAAAAATAATTTTGGACATCCTTCGGATAAATTGTTAGATTATCTTAATAAAAAGAAAATAAAATATTATAGAACTGACTTGAATGGTAATATTTTAATTTCAACTGATGGGAAAAAATATATAGTAAAAGGTGATTATGATGCTAACCAATGATTTAAAGGAGTTTGAAAGAGAGTTTCAAAATCATAATGTATTTATTATAGGGGGGATAGAAAAGGATTTTATAAAAAACAGCATAAGAAAAATTTATACTCTTGTTGATTCTAAAGAAACCGATATAAGAATTTTAGATGCTGAAACTGCAGATTTTGAAGAGATTAAAAATGCATGTTTTACAACAACTTTTTTTCAGAGTAGAAAGATAGTTCATATAAAAAAACTTAACGTTATTGGAATAAGTGATAATGAAAAGAATGCAGTTGATAAAAATTTAGTTAAAAACATTATAGAAATAGTTAAATCATTGCCTGATGATACAGTTTTATTAATTACAGTTGAATTGCCACTGGATTTGAATAATCAGCTATGCAAGGTTGTTCAGGAGATAGGTGTGGTTGCAGACTACACATGGTCTAAGCAGGATTTACCAAACTATGTTGACAAAATGTTAAATAAAAACGGGAAAAAAATAGGGAAAGCAGAGATTAATTATTTTTTAGATGCAATTAATTATTCACAAGATTACGTAAAGAGCGAAGTGGATAAACTAATAGATGTTTCGATTAACGAAGAAAAAATAACAAATGAAATGATAGATAGCATTGTAACAAGGACTGTTGAAAGCAATGTATTTAAGATGGTAGACAGCATTGGCAGAAAGGACGCTCAATCGGCTATTTCTATATTAACCAACTTAATCAACCAAAATGAACCTATTCTAAAAATACTTACTATGATCACACGGCAATTTAGGCTCCTATATTTATTGAAGAGTATAGAGGAAAGAAACAGAAATATCTCAGAGGAAGAGGCGTTGAAAAAATTAGGGCTTGATTTAAAGAGGCGATTTATTCTAAGGAATTTAAGAACTCAAAATCAAAAGTTTTCAAAGAATGAGCTTGTTAAATGTCTTAATTTATGCCTCGAAACGGATTTTAATATAAAATCAGGTAAGAATAGCGACGGAAATCTTGCTATGGAACTTTTAATTTTAAACATTTGCAAATAAAAAACACCCTTTAAGGGTGTTTTAATTATTGATTAGCTACTTTGTTTAACTTAAGAGTAAGTCTTGACTTATGTCTTGCAGCAGCGTTTTCGTGTATAACTCCCTTAGCAGCTGCCTGGTCAATCTTTCTTACTGCTTCAACAAGTAAAGCCTTAGCCTCATCAATATTTCCGCCGTTTAAAGCTAATTCGAACTTCTTAATTGCAGTTCTCATTGATGATTTAATCATTCTGTTTCTAAGTGTTCTTCTTTCTGTAACTTGTATTCTCTTTAAGGCTGATTTTATGTTTGCCATTGCCTACCCTCCTCGATTTCGTATTTTTATTTTTAGCAGATGGGGAATCTGCGAAGGAGTCTTAAGTATTACAACAAATGATATTATAACATTAATGGGTAAGCATTTCAAGTAAATTATACCTTAAAAATTAAATATTTTATGAAGGTATAGTAATTTTTAGAATGGAAAATATATAAATAGAAAAAATTAAAGAGGTGGTAATATGTTTAATGTCAGGACTGACCTTGCAATTGAAGCACGAGAAATATACAAAGAGGGAAGCAATAGGGAAGTCCCTGGGGTATCAGTTGATGTTAATGAGGATGATGAGGATATTAGAATTACTGTGGTTAAGGTTTTAGACGAAAAGGGCGCAAAAATAATAGGAAAACCAATTGGAAGCTATATTACAATGGAGGTTCCAGGAATTAGACATTATGATGCTGAATTTCACGATAGATTAGGCAAATCTCTTGCTAAGCAGCTTGTGGATTTAATCAAGCTTAAGAAAGACGGAACTGCACTTGTTGTAGGTCTTGGAAATTGGAATGTGACTCCAGATTCGCTTGGACCAAAGGTTATATCAAAACTATTTGTAACAAGACACTTAAAACAGTATATGCCGCAATACTTAGAAGAAGGCATCAATCCACTTTGTGCAATATCACCTGGAGTTCTTGGTATAACAGGAATTGAAACTGCGGAAATAATCCAAGGAGTAGTTGAAAAGGTTAAACCCGATGTAATAATCGCCATAGATGCGCTTTCATCAAGAAAAATGGAAAGAGTAGTGACAACAATTCAAATAGGGGATACGGGAATAAATCCAGGTTCAGGTGTTGGCAATAGGAGAATGGAACTGTCTCAAAGCACTTTAGGAGTTCCAGTTATCGCAATTGGGGTTCCAACTGTTGTAGATGCTGCAACTCTTGCAAATGATACAATAGATTTAATGATTGATAATCTAATAAAACAGAGCAAGAACAACAAGGATTTTTATAACATGTTAAAAAACGTAGATAAGAATGAAAAATATACTATGATTCGTCAGATTTTAAATCCATATATAGGCGATTTAATGGTAACTCCAAAGGAAATAGATAGTTTAATTGAAGATATCTCAAAAGTTATAGCAAACGCAATAAACATTGCGGTGCATCCAGGTGTTGAACTTAAGGATATAAATAAATATATACATTAAAGCCCATCCGTATATAGGATGGGTTTTTTGTATTAACTTTAAAATTTAAATCATATAAATATTACGAGTGAATTGCAAAGGGGAAGATGGGTATGCATAAGAGGTTAGATTGGAATTTAATTTTAGAAAATATAATTAAATTTATTATTGCACTTTGGGCTTTTAAGACGATGCTGTCGTTAATGTTTCCAGTAATACTATTAAGCTTAGGCGAGCAATATAAAAAGAACCTTTATACTTTTTTAATCAATAATTCAACAAATATTTTTACATATTATGATGTTGAGGAAGATAGTGAAAAAATAAATACATCAAGCATAATAATAAAATACCTAACTGGAATCGATATTTATGATTTAAAGAGTGTAATTGCACTTGAAATTCCACTGATAAATCAAATAGATAAGCAGATACTTCTTGCAAAAGAGGAAGGACCTGTAATCGTTGTCCCAAGAGTTGAAGAGGATTTAGACGATGAAGAAAAAATAGAACAAAATGAAGAGGAGCAGGATAAACAGCAGCAAACGGAAAATACAAATCAAAATGAAGACATTAAGGTGATAGATGAAAAAAATTTGAGCTCTCCTAAAAAGAAAAAATTGGACCCTCGAAAACCACTCGTTTTAATCTATCATACGCATACAACTGAAACATATAACAAGGATGGCAATGTTAAGAATTTTACAACCGATTCAAAGTATAATTTGATTAGAGTTGGGGATGAATTGAAGAAAGAACTTGAAGAAAAATACGGAATTGCAACAATACATGATACAACATATCATGATGTGCCAAAGAGAGAAGGGGCTTATTCTAAATCAAGACCTACAGTTCAAAAGTATCTAAAAAAATACAATACGTTTCAGATTATAATTGATTTGCATAGGGATGCAAGTGTTTCAAGAAGTAAAACTACTGCGATTATAAAGGATAAATCCTATGCAAGAGTTATGTTTGTGGTTGATACATTAAACAAAAATCATACTAAAAACAATATTACTACCTCCAAGATTAATGATACCCTTAATTTGCTTTATCCAGGGTTTTCGAGGGGAATAATGTATAAGCAGTCAAAGCTGCACTATAATCAGGACCTGTCATCTAAAATAATACTAATAGAGGTGGGCTCTACGGAAAATAGCCTTGAGGAAGCAATTAATACTGCACAAATACTTGCAAGGGCAATAGCACAAAACATTAATTAATCTTGCTTTTGTTTTATTTACAGATTTTAATATTTAATATATAATAATTTAATAGCGAATCAAAGGATGAAGTAAACGTATTCTACCACAAGGAGGATAACTATGCCAAGTGATAGACAAAAGAAGATTAGAAATTTTTGTATAATAGCACACATTGACCATGGTAAATCTACATTAGCGGATAGATTGATTGAGACAACTGGAACGCTTACTAAAAGAGAAATGGAAGACCAGGTTCTTGACACTATGGAGCTTGAAAAGGAACGTGGTATAACTATAAAGGCTCAGGCAATTCGTCTTGTTCATCATGCAGAAGATGGAGAGGAGTATATTTTAAACTTAATCGACACTCCAGGACATGTCGATTTTAACTATGAGGTTTCAAGAAGCCTTGCTGCATGCGAAGGGGCTCTTTTGGTTGTAGATGCTACACAGGGCATTCAGGCTCAGACGCTTGCTAACTGCTATCTGGCGCTTGACCACGATTTAGAGATTATACCAGTAATCAATAAGATTGATTTGCCAAGCGCAAGGCCTGATGAGATTAAAAAGGAAATAGAAGATATAATAGGACTTGATTGTTCAGATGCTCCACTCATTTCTGCAAAGGTTGGACTAGGTATAGAAGATGTTTTAAAGGCAATTGTTGAAAAGATTCCATGCCCAACTGAAGATGAAGATGCTCCATTGAGAGCTTTGATATTTGACAGTTATTACGACTCATATAAAGGAGTTATAAGCTATGTAAGGGTAAAGGAAGGAACTATTAAAAAAGGAATGAAGATAAAGCTTATGGCTTCTAAAAAGGAATATGAAGTAACTGAAGTAGGTATATTCAGACCTTCATATATGGAAGTAGAAGAGCTTAAGGCTGGCGATGTTGGATATGTTTGTGCAAGCATTAAAAATGTAAGGGATGCAAGAGTAGGGGATACTATAACTGAAGCGGGAAGAGAGGCAAGCGAGCCATTGCCGGGCTACAGACCAGCAATTCCTATGGTTTACTCAGGTTTTTATCCAACAGACAGTGCAAAATATGAGGAATTAAAGGAAGCACTTGAAAAACTGCAGCTTAATGATGCAGCGCTTGTCTTTGAGCCTGAAACATCAGTTGCATTGGGATTTGGATTTAGATGTGGATTCTTAGGGCTTTTACACATGGAAATTATACAGGAGAGACTTGAAAGGGAATACAACCTAGACCTTGTAACAACAGCACCAAGCGTTATTTATAAAATTACAAAGACTGACGGTGAAGTTATTGAGCTTACAAATCCAACAAATATGCCTTCTCCAACTGAAATAGACTATATGGAGGAGCCATATGTAAAGGCAACTATTATAACTCCTTCTGATTTTGTCGGAGCTGTAATGGACCTTTGCCAGAACAAAAGAGGCGAATTCAAGAATATGGAATATATTGAGACAACAAGAGTTATGCTTCACTATGAAATGCCGTTAAATGAAATAATATACGATTTCTTTGATGCATTGAAATCAAGAACAAAGGGGTATGCTTCACTAGATTATGAATTAATTGGATACAAGGAATCAGAACTTGTTAAGCTTGATATATTGTTAAATGGAGACATAGTTGATGCTCTATCCCAAATTGTTCCTAAGGAAAGAGCATATCAAAGAGGAAGAGCAATAGCTGAAAAACTTAAGGAAATAATTCCAAGGCAGTTGTTTGAAATACCAATTCAAGCTGCTGTAGGAGCAAAGATTATAGCAAGGGAAACAGTAAAAGCTATGCGCAAGGACGTTCTTGCTAAATGCTATGGAGGAGATATTTCGAGAAAGAAAAAGCTTCTTGAAAAGCAAAAGGAAGGTAAAAAGAGGATGAAGCAAATAGGAACTGTTGAAGTTCCGCAGGAAGCATTTATGGCTGTATTGAAGGTGGAATGATGGAAAGAGTGCTTTATGTTCATGTCCCATACTGCAAAAGAAAATGTTTGTATTGTGACTTTTATTCAATAACTGATTTTACTTCACAGGATATTTACATTGATGCTCTTTTAAAGGAAATAGACAGAATAGAAGAAATAAAATTAAAATCGATATTCATCGGTGGGGGAACCCCCACCGTTTTGTCTAATTTTAACCTTGAAAGACTATTGAAAAGGCTTTCGAAATTTAGTGCCGCTGAGTTTACAATAGAGGCAAATCCAGGAACAGTCGATATCGAAAAACTGTTGATTCTAAAGGACAATGGAGTAAACAGATTATCCTTTGGGCTTCAGACTGTTCAGGATAGACTCCTTGAAAGGTTAGGAAGGATACATTCGTTTGAAGAATTTTTGAAGAATTTTGAATTGGCCAGAAAAATAGGATTTAACAACATTAATGTTGATTTGATGTTTGACATACCTGGACAGACATTAGAAGATTGGAAGGAAACATTAAAAAGGATAACAGATTTAAGACCAGAACACATTTCCTGCTATAGTTTGATTATTGAAGAGGGAACCCAATTTTATGATTTGTTTGAAAAGGGCCAACTTGATATTGCAGATGAGGATATAGACAGAAGTATGTATCACTTTGCAATTGATTTTTTAAAGGAAAAAGGTTATGAACACTATGAGATATCAAATTTTTCATATCTCGGCTTTGAATGCATCCACAATTTAACCTATTGGAACGAAGAGGAATACTATGGCGTTGGAGCAGCGGCCCATTCGTTTATCGACCACTATAGATATTCAAATGCTGCTGATATAAAAAGATATATACAAGATGTTGAAAAAAATATTTATGAGGATAAAACATTTATATCGACAGAAGAGGAAATGTCTGAATTTATGTTTTTAGGATTACGAAAAATACAAGGAGTTTCAAAAAAGGTATTTACACAGAGATTTAATAAAGATATTATTAATGTGTATGGTAATGTATTGGAAGAATTGATAAAAAAGGAACTGGTAATAGACGATGGTAAATATATAAAGCTTACTACCAAAGGACTTGATGTTGCAAATTATGTTTTCGAAAAGTTTATATAATCGGGGGGATTAATATGTCAAGGGAAACAGATGTAACTTTAAGGAATAAAATTATTTACTCAGTTTATGTAAGAAATCATGGCAAAAACGGCACTTTCAAAGATGTTGAAGACGATTTGGAAAGAATTAAGGACTTAGGAGCAGATATAATTTGGCTTATGCCTATTCATCCAATAGGGGTTGTAAACAAAAAAGGAACTTTAGGATGTCCTTATGCTATAAAAGATTATAGAGATGTAAATCCTGAGTATGGGACTTTAGAAGATTTTAAAAGACTTTTAAGCAAAATACATACTTTAGGGATGAAGTGTATAATTGATGTTGTTTATAACCACACATCTCCGGATTCTTATCTTGCTGTAAATCATCCAGAATACTTTTATAAAAAGCCTGATGGAAAAATGGGCAACAGAGTTGGAGAATGGACAGATGTTGTAGATTTAGATTATTCAAATATTGAATTATGGGATTATCAAATAGAAACTTTGAAATACTGGGTTTCACTTGGAGTAGATGGCTTCAGATGCGATGTTGCTTCATTACTACCTATTGAATTTTGGTTAAAAGCAAGAGAAGAGGTTTTAAAAATAAACAAGGATGCTATATTTCTTGCTGAAAGCGTTCACCCCGGCTTTATAATTCATATGAGGGAAAATGGATTCAATGCACTTTCGGATAGCGAAGTTTTCCAAGCCTTTGATATTTGCTATGACTATGATGTCCATGATGAGTTCATGGGTTATTTTAAAGGGACGAATGGATTAAAAGAATATATTAAAAGATTGCAACTGCAAGAGGCAATATACCCTGCAAATTATGTTAAACTTAGATTTTTAGAAAATCATGACCAGCCGAGGGCAAAAAAAATCATTCCTGATGAAGTGCTTCTTAAAACATGGACGGCTTTTATTTATTTTCAGAAGGGAGCAACGTTGATTTATGCTGGACAGGAAGCACAGGATTCCAATACACCAAGTTTATTTGAAATCGATAAAGTTGATTGGAGTGGGCTAAATCAGGATTTTGTAGAATATATGAAACGCCTTTCAAATATTAAGAAGAAAGAAATTATGGCAAAGGGAAACTACCGAATAGGCCTTGTTGATAATATGGATGTTATTTTGGCTACATATTCATTAGGTGATAACAAACTTATAGGAATTTTCAATGTTGGAAAACATGAGGGAGAAATTAAATTAGATTTAGAGGATGGAATATATTCTAACTTAATATCAAACGAAGATATTGAAGTATATAATGGCAAGATAAAACTCAAATCAAGTCCAATTATAATTGAAATATAATACAATAAAAGCTGCCTCGATTTAACAGAACTACTGCATCGAGGCAGCCTTTTTTAAAATATTTTTTATAGAATATATTGACAAATTAAAACAGAAGTGATATTTTTTATTTTAGAGTTAGCACTCACTGTTAAAGAGTGCTAACAAGGGTAAAGGAGGTGGCAGCATGGATATTGGCGAAAGAAAAAAACACATACTAAAGGCAATTATCGACGACTACATTGAGACAGCAGAACCAGTTGGCTCAAGAACAATAGCTAAAAAGTATGAGATGGGAATTAGCTCCGCCACCATTAGAAATGAAATGGCTGATTTAGAGGAATTGGGTTTTTTGGAACAGCCTCATACATCAGCAGGAAGAATTCCTTCGGATTTGGGTTATAGATATTATGTTGATAAACTGATAAACATTAAAAACCCAACAAAGGAAGAAGAAAATGAAATTAAAAAGATTCTGCAATTAGTAACTTTATGTGAAATTGACAACATTATAAAAAGAACAACAAAGCTTTTATCTGAAGTTACAAGCTATACAGCAGCTGTATTATCTCCTTCAGTTAGAAGAAGTTCACTAAAATCTATACAATTGGCTCAGATCAATGAAACCGACGTTCTTGCAATAATAATAACCGACACAGCTGTTATTAAACATGTAGTTGTAAAGCTGCCAAGAAAAATAGAATACGATACATTAATAAAAATTAATAATCTGTTGAATGATAAATTAAGGGGACTATCGATAGAGCAAATTGATTTGTCTGTTATAAGCCAAATACTTTTGGAGCTTAAGGGTTATCATGAAATATTAAATGCCATAATACCTG
Source organism: Caloramator mitchellensis (assembly GCF_001440545.1). Classification (NCBI taxonomy): domain Bacteria; kingdom Bacillati; phylum Bacillota; class Clostridia; order Eubacteriales; family Clostridiaceae; genus Caloramator; species Caloramator mitchellensis. Next base: position 11,921 of record NZ_LKHP01000006.1, on the reverse strand, counting down.
TCTTGTATGAATCATTGAAATCTGTAGATTGCGATGTTTACCTGGAAGGCACGACAAATATTTTCAGATATCCTGAATACAACGACATAAATAAGGCAAAAAGCTTTTTAGGGCTTCTTGAAAAGAAGGATACATTAATAGATATTTTAGCTGATGATTCGGACTATCTAAAGGTTTCTATAGGTAGTGAAAATGAAAATGCTGAAGTTAAGGACTGCAGCATAGTAAGAGCATCCTATATGGTTGGAAATAAAGTAGTAGGGACAATTGGCGTTATTGGACCTACAAGAATGGATTATTCAAAGGTAATAGGTATATTAAAATATATTGCTGACAATCTTAACGACATATTAAGAAATACTTTCTAACAGGGTGGTGAAGTTAATGTCTCAGGAACAAAATTTAAACGAATTAGAGCAGAATGAAAATGCTGAATTAAATGAAGAAAAGATTGAAGAGCAAACTGCAGAAGAAGATTCAGAAAATAATAATGAGATTGAGGAGTTAAATAAAAAATTGATGGAGAAGGAAACACAGTATCAGGAAACATTAGACCTATTAAAAAGAACCATGGCAGACTTTGATAATTTTAGAAAGAGAACACAAAGGGAAAAGGAAACGATATATGATGATGGATTTGCAGATGCTGTAAAGGAGCTTTTGCCAGTTCTTGATAATCTTGAAAGGGCAACTCAATATTCTGATAGTGAAGATAAAAATGCTCTTTTAGAAGGTGTTCAGATGATACTAAAGATTTTTAAGGATACGCTTCAAAAGTTGGGCGTAGAGGAGATAAAGGCTGATGGCGAAAAGTTTAATCCTGATTTTCACAATGCAATAATGCACATTGAGGATGAAAACTTTGAGGAAAACACAATAGTTGAAGTTTTCCAAAAAGGTTATAAATATAAAGATAAAATTATAAGATATAGCTTGGTAAAAGTAGCTAATTAAAAAGGAGGATGAGTTATGGGAAAGGTAATAGGAATTGACTTAGGAACTACCAATTCATGCGTTGCTGTTATGATAGGTGGAGAGCCAGTAGTTATACCAAATGCAGAAGGTGGAAGAACTACTCCATCTGTTGTAGGTTTCAAACCAAATGGAGAAAGAATAGTAGGCCAGGTTGCTAAAAGACAGGCAATAACAAACCCAGATAAGACAATCATATCAATCAAAAGACATATGGGAACAAACTACAGAGTAAAAATCGATGACAAGGAATACAGCCCAGAAGAAATTTCAGCTATGATTCTAATGAAGCTTAAGGCTGATGCAGAAGCTTACCTTGGAGAACCTGTTACACAAGCTGTTATAACAGTTCCAGCATACTTTAATGACAGCCAAAGACAGGCAACTAAGAACGCTGGTAAGATTGCAGGACTTGATGTATTAAGAATTATTAACGAACCAACAGCTGCATCACTTGCTTACGGCCTTGACAAGATGGATAAAAATCATAAAATACTTGTATACGACCTTGGCGGTGGAACGTTCGACGTTTCAATACTTGAAATTGGCGATGGAGTATTTGAAGTTAAGTCAACTAACGGAAATACTCACCTTGGTGGAGATGACTTTGACCAAAGGATTATGGACCACATAATAAATACATTTAAAGCTGAAACAGGCATTGATTTAAGAAACGACAAAATGGCGCTTCAAAGATTAAAGGAAGCTGCTGAAAAGGCTAAAATTGAACTTTCACAAATGACTCAAACAGAAATAAACCTTCCATTTATAACTGCAGATGCAACAGGTCCAAAACATATTAATATGTCTTTAACAAGAGCAAAGTTCAATGAATTAACTGCCGACCTTGTTGAAGCTACAATAGAACCTATGAGAAATGCTCTCAGAGATGCTGGACTTACAATGAACGATATTGACAAGGTTATACTTGTTGGTGGTTCAACAAGAATACCAGCAATTCAGGATGCAGTAAAGAACTTTACAGGAAAAGAACCAACGAAGGGAATAAATCCAGACGAAGCAGTTGCAGTAGGTGCTGCTATTCAAGCTGGTGTTCTAACTGGAGAAGTAAAGGATTTATTGCTGCTTGACGTTACTCCGCTTTCACTTGGTATCGAAACTCTTGGAGGAGTATTTACAACTCTTATCCCAAGAAACACAACGATACCAACAAAGAAGAGTCAGATATTCTCAACTGCAGCAGATGGCCAGACATCAGTTGAAATACACGTTCTTCAAGGCGAAAGACCAATGGCAAGGGACAACAAGACTCTTGGAAGATTTACTCTTTCAGGAATTCCACCTGCTCCAAGAGGAATTCCACAGATAGAAGTTACATTTGATATAGATGCTAACGGTATTTTAAATGTTTCAGCAAAGGATTTAGGAACAGGAAAGGATGCAAAGATTACAATAACTGCATCAACACACCTTTCAGATGATGAAGTTGAAAGAGCAGTAAAGGAAGCTGAAAAATTTGCAGAAGAAGATAGAAAGAGAAAAGAAGAAATAGAAGCAAGAAATAACGCAGATAATTTAATATATCAAACAGAAAAGACAATGAAGGATTTAGGAGATAAATTAACAGCAGATGAAAAGAGCAAGATAGAAGAGAAGATTAAGGCTGTAAGAGACGCAATGAGTGGAAATGATGTTGAAGCCATAAAGAAGGCTTCGGATGAATTGACTCAATCCTTCTATGAAATTTCATCAAGAATTTACGCACAAAACAATCCAAACGCTGGTCAGGGATTTGAAGGATTTAACCAAGGTGCAAACAACCAAAACGATGGAGATATAAATGTAGATTACGACGTAAAGGACGACAAGTAATGCTTTAAGAGGGATTAAAATCCCTCTTTTCTGTATGTGGAAGGTGGTGACTATATGGCAAAGGATTATTATCAAATACTTGGAGTAGACAAAAACGCATCCGACGAAGATATAAAAAAGGCATTTAGGAAGCTAGCCCTTCAGTATCATCCGGATAGAAACCCAGGGAATAAAGAAGCAGAGGAAAAGTTTAAAGAGATAAATGAAGCATATCAGGTTCTTTCAGACCCTCAAAAGAAGGCACAATATGACCAGTTTGGAACAGCTGATTTTAATGGTCAGGGATTTGAAGGCTTTGGAGGCTTTGGAGGATTTGAAGGTTTTGGCGGTTTTGGGGATATATTTGGTGATATTTTCGGAGATTTCTTTGGTGGGGGCAGAAGGCAAAGAACTGGCCCTCAGAAGGGTGCAGATTTAGAGTATACACTTAATTTATCCTTTGAAGAGGCAGCCTTTGGGGCTAAAAAGGATGTAGAAATATTCAGGCATGAAACCTGTGAAGTGTGTAGCGGAACAGGAGCAAAACCAGGGACATCAACAAAAACCTGCGATAAATGCCATGGAACAGGTCAAATCAAGGTGGAAAGAAGAACTCCACTTGGAAGCTTTGTCAGCATAAATACATGCGACAAGTGCCATGGAGAAGGAAAAATTATTGAACATCCATGTAATGTATGCGGCGGCAGGGGAAAGGTAAGGAAGAAAAAGATTATTTCTGTAAACATTCCAGCTGGTGTTGACAGTGGAATGACAATACCATTACGAGGAGAAGGTGAACCAGGTTCAAAGGGAGGCCCAGCAGGGGACTTATATCTTCATATTAATGTTAGACCGCATAAGATATTCAAAAGGCAAGGCAGTGATATATACTGCACTATCCCAGTAAGCATCACAAAGGCTACATTAGGTGGAGAAATTTTGGTTCCAACTCTTGAGGGAGAAGAAAAGTATACTCTTCCAGAAGGGACTCAGCCTGGAACTGTTATAAGGCTGAAGGGAAAGGGAATTCCTAAAATTAAGAGCACAATAAGAGGAGATTTGTATTTTGAAGTAAAGGTTGAAATTCCAAAGAAGCTTAATGATAGACAAAGAGAGCTTCTTGTTAAGCTGGCGGAAGAGTTCGGAGAAACTGCAGAGCATAAAAAATCATTCGTAGATAAATTTAAGGATGCTTTTGGTGTTTGAAAGCTGTCCAGCATTGGATTAAACTTTCAAAGGTAAAGACCAATAAATATGAAATGCTCCACTTATGGTAAAGAGTTAATATAAACTTAAAACCATAAGTAGGAGCGTTTTTTATGCCTTTCTTGCCTTTCCAGTTAAATTGAGTATTTCTATTTTAACAACATAGGTATTTTCAGATGCACGGTTTATGTATTCGATGCCTGGCTCTAAAAAATCTGGGCTGTATTTTTTAATAAGTTCTAAAAGAGCAGTTCTTTTTTCATCCCCCTCAACGAGAATTGCTGTTCCAAAAAGTATAGCACTTTCATAAATTGTGCTGAATTTATCAGGAAGGAGCTGAGTTCTTCCCACAACGCAGAATGAAACGTTTGGATTTAACTCTATATTAGAAAGCTTATGTCCTTCTTTTGCACAGTGAAAATAAATACAGTCGTTGAAATAAACATAGTTAACCGGAACACCATAGGGAAATTTTCCATCACAGGTTGAAAAAATGCCGTATTCTCCATTTTTTAAAATTTTTTCTGCTTCTTCTCTTGTAATTTGTCTGTCTTTTCTTCTGATTTCTTTAAACAAAACTATCATCTCCTTATCATATCAATCGCTCAAAACAATGTGTTATAATAATTATATAACATTTTTATAAATATTCATATATTTCATAAGGGGCTTGTTAGAGTATCCCTAAACAGCAGGAACCCTTGAAAACCAAAAAAGGACTGAAAAAACTGTAAATGTAGCTGCAACAATATATTACCTATTAGGCGATAAAGTTATTCTTGAAACAAACGGCACCGATACAATCCATTATTCCTACGATAGCCAAGACAACCTTGTTTCAATGAACTTAAATGGGGTAGAATATTACTATATAAGGAACGGGCAAGGGGATATTGTAGCCTTAATCGACGCAAACGGGGATGAAGTTGTAACCTATACCTATGATAGCTGGGGGGAATGTTATCTCTATTGACGGAAGCCTTGCAACAACTGTAGGGGTTAAGAATCCATATAGATATAGAGGATATAGATATGATGAAGAGACGAAGCTTTATTATCCTCAAAGTAGGTATTACAATCCTGAGTGGGGTAGGTTTGTTAATGCGGATGATGTTAAAAATATTAGTATTGGTAAATTATTGACAGCAAACTTATTTGCTTATTGTTTGAATAACACAGTAAATCTGATTGATATTGATGGAAATAGACCTAAATCAGATGTTTTTAAAAGAAAACAAAGTGGTGTTAATTTTAGACTAGATGAATTTATATATGAAGCTGTAGACGTTACAATAACTGTAATATTTATTTATGAGACTTTTAAATTTACTAAGGGTTTTATATGGCAAGGAATGAAAAATAATGCTAATAATGGATTGGTCAATTTTAAGAATACATTCCCACAAGATCCAAACAAATTTAATCCTAAAGGTTTAATTAGAAAAGAATATAATAAAGGTAAAATAATTAAATGGCATGATCCTACAACAGGTAAAGCTATTTATGAATGGAATGCAGATGCAAAATATGGTGATCATTATCATTATACGCCAGATGGAAAGAATAGAATGCCCCATCCTGATACTGGAGATACACATATAAAGCCCGGGCAAAGGATACCATAAATCTTCTAGGGAGTGAGAATATGGAAATAACTAAAAAAACAAAAGATAGACTAAGAAAACTTTATTTGCATGATGGCGAGATAAAAAAAATCATTTGTGATTATGATCAACATATGATAATAATACCTATTTCATTTATAATGAAAAACAATGATAAAAAATTTATAGAATTAATTTTAGATAATGTTTATTATTTTGATATTAGTATGTATGAACCTTGGGGGGAAGGAATTTATATTAGTGATATAATGATTAATGATGATTCGCTAATATCAAGTCGTTTTGAAGGTCGTGAATGTATAGATAATGACTGTTTTGAATTTATAATTATATTGAATTCAGGCGATAAAATTAGAATAATTACATCAAAGGTAACATATAATGAAAAATATTGATTAAGAATGGGAGAATTTTTGTATAAATGTTTCATGAAAAATAAAAATTTTGTCCTCTTTGTTTGTAGTTTGGACTTTGGGTTTAGAAGAAAACCATGGGAGATCTAGGTCGACCAAGGTTTAACATTAAAAAATTTTTTTGCGGAGAGTGTATTATTTTATAATATTCTCCACTCTTTCTGGATACATTATCATTTATTGATTTAATACCATGTCCAAATTTCTATATCTTTGGGTCAATTTATTAATTATATTTTGACACTAAAAGACTCATCGCCTGGAAATATAGTCTTTGATTTCGTTACTAAGCTTAATTGTCTAATGAAGAGACAGTAAAAAATTCCGTGTAAATTAATTTAACCTTCTTTCTTTGAAATAATCAAAAAACTGATTAAGAGTTTTTAAAAATTTCTAGTAAAAAAAGAGATGGTATATTACAGAACGCTTTTGTTACAACTTTGAGTTAATATTTAGTTTTAGTGCCTTAGTTTTTGATAATTAAAGTAAATTTAAATCTTGTATCAAAATCATCGTCCAAAGACATATTTGAACTATTAATTTGATACAATGTATGCAAAGCCTTGAGAAATCAGGGCTTTTTTGATTTTTTGTAGATGTATATTTTGAAAAAGAGAATATTCACAGCCTAAGCGGGGATGGAGAGCTTATGCTAACTATCCTCGCATCTTTTGCTCAAGAAGAAAGTAGGTCAGTTAGTGAAAATATTAAATGGAGAATAAGAAAAGGATTTAAAGAAGGAGAACTTGTAAATCTTAGGTTTATGTATGGATACAGGATAGAAAAAGGAAAAATAGAAATCAATGAGGATGAGGCAAAAATAGTTAGAATGATTTTTCATGACTATATAAATGGAATGGGTGCAACTAAAATAGCAAAGATGCTAAGAGAAATGGGAATAGAGAAAATAAGGGGAGGCAAATGGAACTCTGAAAGGGTTGTAGAAATATTAAAGAATGAAAAATACACAGGAAATGCACTTTTGCAGAAAAAATATGTAAAGGACCATCTAACAAAGGCTTTAGTTAGAAATACAGGTTATCTTCCAAAATACTATGCAGAGGAAACACATCCAGCAATAATCGATTTAGAAACATTTCAAAAGGCACAAGAAATATTAGAAGAAAGAAGATTAAGGTATTCATCTCTAAAAGAACCTTCAAGTCATATATTTTCAGGAAAAATTATATGCAGTATATGCGGTAAAAAATATAGACGCAAAACAAACCATAAAAAGATTACTTGGAACTGCTCAACTTATTTGAAATATGGTAAGGATACATGCCAATCAAAGCAGGTTCCTGAAGATGTTTTAATAAAGTTAACCTTGGAAGTATTAAATATAAGGGAATTTGATGAAGATTTTATATCTAAAAATATAAAAGAAATTCATGTTTCAGGGCCAAGACAACTATTATTTGTAAAATATAATGATGAAAAAATAGAAAAGGAATGGGACTATTAAAAAGGGAGGAGTTAGCCTATGGCAAGAGCAGTTACAGTAATACCAGCAACGATAAACAGATATTCTAAAGAACAAATAGAAACATCTATAAAAAGAGTAGCTGCATATGCAAGAGTATCGACAGATAACGATGAACAGCTTTCAAGTTATGAGGCTCAGGTTGACCACTACACAAGATATATAAAATCAAACCCTTCTTGGAGATTTGTTGGAGTGTATTCAGACGAAGGAATATCAGCAACAAGCACTAAAAAGAGAGAAGGATTCAATAGAATGATTGAAGATGCACTAAATGGCAAGATAGACCTTATAATAACAAAGTCGGTAAGCAGATTTGCAAGAAATACAGTAGATACATTAACAACAGTCAGAAAACTTAAAGAAAAAGGTGTGGAAGTATACTTTGAAAAAGAGAATATATATACTTTAGACAGCAAAGGAGAACTTTTAATTACAATAATGAGCTCCCTAGCACAGGAAGAATCAAGGTCAATTAGTGAACACGTAACCTGGGGACAAAGAAAAAGATTTGCAGATGGGAAGGTGAGCCTTCCATACAAACACTTTTTAGGCTACACAAAAGGAGAAGATGGCTATCCAAAGATAGTAGAGGAAGAAGCTGAGATTGTAAGGTTAATATATAGAATGTTTTTAGAAGGGAAAACTGCACTAAGCATAGCAAAGTATTTAACAGAGAATAAAGTAAAAACACCAGCAGGTAGAAAAGTGTGGCCTCAGAGCACAGTTTTAAGTATACTTCAAAATGAAAAATACAAAGGCGATGCAATACTTCAAAAAACTTTTACAGTAGATTTCCTAACAAAGAAGGTAAAGAAAAATGAAGGAGAAGTTCCACAGTATTATGTAGAAAACAGCCATCCGGCAATAATTCCATCTGAAGTATTTGATTTGGTCCAGGATGAAATTAAAAAAAGAAAAGAAGTAAAGGGTTATAAGACAGGAGGGAGCTTTTTTTCAGGGAAGATTATATGTGGCAACTGCGGAAGTTTCTACGGCAGGAAGGTTTGGCACTCTACGAGTAAATATAGAAGGGTAAAATGGCAGTGCAATAATAAGTTTAAAAATGATAAAAGGTGCAAAACACCACATATTTATGAAGATAAAATAAAGAAGGCTTTTGTTGAAGTGTTTAATGGATTTATTGAAAATAAGGAAGAAATATTAAAAGGGTATGAGGAAGTTATAAAGGAATTGACAGACACATCAAAGCTTGATAAAGAAACAGAAAAACTTAAGGGTGAGCTTGAGGTAATATCTGAAATGATAAGAAAATGTGTTGAAGAAAATGCTCGAAGTAAAATAGACCAAGGAAAGTATATTGAAAGGTATGATGAGTTAGTTAATAAGTATGAAGGAATTAAAAGTGAAATAGAAAGGACAAATGATAAAAGGTTCGAAAAAAAGGTTAAGAAGGAGAAAATATTAGAGTTCATAAAGGAACTTGAAGGAAGGGATGAATTAATCAAAGAATTTGATGAGGAGCTTTGGTTTGGAACAGTTGATAGGGTAGTTGTAAATGGTGATGGTAAGATAACTTTAGTGTTTAAAGATGGTAGGAAAATAGAGTGGTGGATGTAAAAAGATAACACCTACAAGGTTAGATAAGGATTTGGGTGGCTTTGTGGGTGATTTATTATTTTTGAAAATTATAAATGGATTTTTTGGGTTAAGCACATGTATGATTATGTAGTAATTAGTTGAAAATTTATTATTGACAGAATTGGTAGCGGGGGGGGTAAAATAGAAAATGTAGGAAATAGTTGAGAAATGTGTGCACATGCTTTGGAAATTAGTTGAAAATATCTACAAATAAAGTTATTCACTACTCCTGAGAGCAACAACAAATGTGCAATAATTATAACTAAGTAAATATTAAAAATGATTCGAAGAATGTTATATAGTTTTTTTATATATATAGAAATTATTCTTACAATCTAATTACCTAAAATACAATATATACATTTAAAAAACATTAATAATTTGAAAAAGTCTTATATAAGGTCAGTGTATCATTTAAAAGTATAGTTAAGAGGGTGGATAAAAATGGTGAAAATTATAAGTAAAATTATATCTACTTTTTTGTTAACTGCTTTTTTAACAACAAATTGGGTTTATGCCCAAGATAAAAATATTTCTATAGAAATCGTGCCTAATAAAACAGAAGAAAGATCTTTTGTTTCTCCAATGTGGACAGTTAGATATGAATTTGATCATTATGATGCAACTTATAAGGCAACAAACGATACGAAATTTTATATTGGTGAATTTACTGTTATAAATCAAAGTTATACTCAGTATGCTGATGCTATATATACGCAAAATGAATTTAAAGAAATAAAAGCTGAATTCACCTATCAGGTATCAGCAGATGCTAATTATAAAATTAAAGTGATAGAAGTTGGGACTTCAACAACAGTGGGAGGGGCTTTAGCAGTAACAATCAATAGTGGTTTTACGTATTCTACGGGGACAAAAGTATCGCCAAGAAAAAAAGTAACTATTACATTATATAATAAAGGAGTAGCAGTTACTGGAGCAAAAATTTATAGGATGTATGATACTGATGGCTCATTTTTGGGTTATGAAACAAGACCTGATGCAGCAGATTGTTGGTTTCCAAAATTAAATTCAAAAACAGCTGTTATAGGCCCAGAAATTTCAATATAATAAACAAAAATGATACACTGACTTTACTATATAATCAAAAATATGAACGGATGGGGATTTTTATGAAAAGCAAGCATCTTTTAATAATTTTAACAATTTTTAATGTGATCAGTATTTTTATTAATTTTGGATTTTATGAACGATATAACAAATTAATAAAAAATTTTAATAAAACAACAATTAAAAACGCAACCAACAATCAAGACTTCGAAATAAACTTAGGCGAACTAGCGAGTTATTTTAATGATTCACCAGATTCATCTATATTGGTTCAAAAGTTTAAATTAATAAAAATTGTAACTGACCCAATACATACTTTAGATGAATATGAAGAAGCTGATAAAACAGGGAATAAAATTTTATCGGTCTCATATGGTATAGAAGGAATATATCAAATAGATAAAAATACTTTAGTAAAAACTACAATTATTGAAGATAATACTTTGGAAAATGGCAATTATATTTATACAAAATCAGAAATTTCTTATGAAACATCATTTTACAAAATTAATAATACATTTGTCATTTTTGATGCTATATTAAATTCAAATCTAAATGAAAGTGCAGTTAAAGAACATATGTTAAAAGTAATTAGTTTTAAAGAAAAGTTCTATAATCAATATACAGCGTATCTGATGATGAAAAAAAATAAGAACTACGATGGTGATAATTTGTGATAGAGAAACTGTTAACAATTTTGCGTTATAGCTGAGAAAGGATGTGCAGTTTAGTGAATGAATGTCCTGTCCAGTAAACCCATAGTCAGGTTGATGGTAAAGAGGTTTGGAGCATTACAAGCAATTGTAATGCTTAAGTGCTGATATTAACAGTAAGATAGTAGCTTTGTAAGCGTCAAATTCTACCCACCTACAAAAGGCGAAACTAATTATGACATAATAGCATCAGGAGGTGCTATTAGTGCAAGAAATTAGACAAAGACAAAATAATCTAAACTGGGATGAATTGATTCAAAATTTTCAAGCAAGCGGACTTTCAGCTCCAAAGTGGTGCAAAGAAAATGGGATAATGCTTTCTCAATTAAGGTGGCAACTGAAAAAAGAAAAACGTTTAACAATGAAGAAATACAATGGGTCCAACTGAAAGAAAATCCCGTTAGTATATCTAACACCATAACTGTAAAAATAGGCAATGCAGAAATAGTGGTTTCAGAAGGATTTAACGCAGAACTTTTCTCTGAAGTTGCTAAAACATTAAGTTCATTATGCTGAAATTAAAGCAGGTTCAGAATGTCTATTTAGCTGTCGGTAAAACTGACATGCGCAAATCAATTGATGGACTTGCCATCATGGTTCAAATGAATTTCAAATTGGACCCATTTTCAGATGCAATATTTGTATTTTGTAATTCAAAACGCGACAAGATTAAAATACTTTATTGGGAACGTAATGGTTTTTGGCTATATTACAGGCGTTTAGAAATAGGCTTAGCAAACAAAAACTTTTTGACAAAGTAAAAGAAAACCATTCAATGATATATTCATGTCGTAATTGCGAAAGAGAAGGAATCACTGTTCCAATGATTACAGCTCCTACACCTAAGCTAGTAATCAAAGAAAGTATTGCATGCAGATGAAATAGAGCTTGAAGTTATAAATGAGCCAGGGCGAGAAGCAACCACAAAATCCTACATGTGGATGTATCGAACAGGCAATGGGCATGAACCAATCGTTCTATATGAGTATCAGCCATCAAGGGCAGGAGATAACGCTAAGGCCTCTTT